>JAFRVI010000074.1 GCA_017438525.1 Clostridia bacterium | reverse complement strand
CTTCGCTCGCTCCCTCCTTTTCGAATCCCTCCGATTCTACATTAAAAGCGCACGGCGCCCATTTGGGCGCCGTGCGCTTTTGGCGGAAGCGGTGGGATTCGAACCCACGAGACCTTGCGGTCTACCTGATTTCGAGTCAGGCCCGTTATGACCACTTCGATACGCTTCCGTATATTAACTTTTCATCCTCCGGCGGCGCTCGCAAACGTCCCCGCTTCGATACGCTTCCGTATTATCCGCCGCGCTTTCCGCGCGACCACGACCTATTTTACTTTATACCCCGCCGGTTGTCAAGTGTTTTTACGCTTTTCCTCTCCGCCGGAGTTCCGTTTTTTTGCTTTTTCTCATGCCCGAAACGCGGGATTTGAGAATTTTTGAAATTTTTTCATCACTTTACTTGACTAAATTGATAAAGTGTGATATAGTACGTCATATACTTCCGAACATATTAACGAAAACCGCGCGGAAACGCGCTGCGAGAGGTACTTGTCTATGATCTCCGACGCTTATGAAAACGGAATAAACGGACGCGACTTCGGCGCGCTTTACCGCAAGCTCGGCTACAAGCCGTTCCGCATGAACCGCTTTGAGGAATATTCGCTCTACGCCGAGAACCGCAGCTTTCTCGTCTGCGACAGCGTGATAACCTTCAACGACAGGCGCGGGCGCCTCATGGCGCTGAAGCCCGACGTCACGCTCTCCATCGCCAAAAGCTGCCGCGACGACGGCGGCACGTCGAAGTTTTACTACGACGAAAACGTCTACCGGCTCGACGACGCCTCCGGCGAGTTCCGCGAGATAATGCAGTCCGGCCTGGAATGCATGGGCGCGATCGACCTTTACTCCGAATGCGAGGTGCTTTCGCTCGCGGTAAAAAGTCTTGAGCTGATAAGCGGCGACTGCGTGCTGGACGTTTCGCACGTCGGGATACCGCAGGCGGTCATCGACGATGCGGGGCTCGACCGCGACGCCGCGCTGAAGCTGCTCGCCGCGAAAAACGCGCACGGTCTTCGCGCGCTCTGCGCGGAAAGCGGCGTTCCCGCCGCGAAGGCGGACGCGCTCGCGGAGCTGGCGCAGCTCTACGGCGGTTTCGCCGAGCTGCTGCCGCGCCTGCGTTCGCTCCTGCCCGAAGCCGCGCAGCCGGCGCTGGCGGAGCTCGAGCGCGTATACTCCGTGATGGACGCCGCCGGCGAAGCGGATAAGCTGCGGCTCGATTTCTCCGTCGTCAGCGACATGAGTTATTACAACGGGATAATCTTCCGCGGCTTCGTCAAGGGCGTCACCCGCGCGGTAATCTCCGGCGGCCGCTACGATAACCTTCTGAAGAAACTGGGCAAAAACGCGCAGGCGATCGGCTTCGCCGTCTACCGCGACACGCTCGCGGACCTCGACTGCGCGCCGGAATACGACGCGGATGTGCTGCTCCTCTGCGGCGACGCCGCGCCGGAGGAAACGATGCGCGCCGTGAAGGCGCTGAACGGCGCCGGAAAGAGCGTGCGCGTTTCGCGCGACGGCGCGGGACTCCGCTGCCGCGAGGTCAAAAAGCTCGTGAAAGGAGCGATAACCGATGCCGAATGAGATGCTTAACGTCGCGCTGCCGAAGGGGCGGCTCGGCGAAGCCGTCTACGAGCGCTTCGAGAAGGCCGGCTTCGGCTGTCCGTCGATACGCGAGGCAAACCGCAAGCTGATATTCGAGAATCCCGAAACGCGGGTGCGCTACTTCTGGGTAAAGCCCTCCGACGTCGCGATCTACGTCGAGCGCGGAGCTGCCGACTGCGGAGTCGCCGGCAGCGATATCCTGCTGGAGTACTCCCCCGACGTCTATGAGCTGCTCGACCTCGGGCTCGGTAAATGCCGGATGGCGGTCGCCGGCAAAAAGGGCTTCGCCGACAACACCGAGCGCGCCCTGCGCGTCGCGACCAAATTCCCCAACATCGCCCGCGATTTCTACATGAAAAAGGGCAGGCAGATAGACATCATCCGCCTCAACGGCTCCATCGAGCTCGCGCCGATACTCGGCATATCCGACGTCATCGTCGACATTGTCGAAACGGGCAAGACCCTGCTGGAAAACGACCTCGAGCCGTTCGAGGACATCGTTCCGATAAGCGCGCGGCTGATCGCAAACAAGGTCAGCTGCAAATTCAAGACGGACCTGATAAACGCCCTCGTCAGCGGGCTGGAAGGAGGCCTGAAATGATAAGGATACTCGACAGCGCCTCCGTGCCGCTCAGCGAGATACTGCTTCGCGAAAACGCCGTTTCCGGCGTGACCGACGCGGTGGCGAACATACTGCGCGAGGTGCGCGAACGCGGCGACGAAGCCGTGCGCGAATTCACCGAGCGCTTCGACCGCACGCGGCTCGACTCCTTCGAGCTGACCGCGGAGGAGTACGCCGGCGGCGCCGCGAAGGCGGATCCGCGGCTCGTCGCCGTCATGGAAAAGGCGGCGGCCAACATACGCGAATACCACTCCGCGCAGGTGCGCGGGTCGAGCGTAGTCAAGGAGCGCGACGGCATCGTGCTCGGGCAGCGCGTGGCGGGGCTCGCGAAGGTGCTGCTTTACGTTCCGGGCGGCACGGCGAGGTATCCCTCCTCCGTGCTGATGAACGCGATACCCGCCTCCCTCGCGGGAGTAGGCGAGATAATAATGACCACGCCGCCCTCCGCTGACGGCACCGTTCCGCCGGCGATACTCGCCGCCGCGAAGATAGCGGGCGTGCACCGCGTTTTCAAGCTCGGCGGAGCGCAGGCGGTCGCCGCCTTCGCCTACGGCACCGAAAGCGCGCCGCGGGTCGATAAGATCGTCGGACCGGGCAACGCCTTCGTCGCCGAAGCCAAGCGGCAGGTCTACGGGCTCGTCGCGATAGACATGATCGCCGGACCGAGCGAGATACTCGTCGTTTCCGACGGGAAGAACGACCCCCGCGTGCTCGCCGCCGACCTGCTCTCGCAGGCGGAGCACGACAGGAACGCGACCGCGGCGCTCGTCACCGTCAGCCGCGAAGAAGCCGAGGCGGTCAGCGCGGAGCTGGAGCGTCAGATACCGCTGCTCCCGCGCGCCGAGATCGCCCGCGCGTCAATAGACGGCAACGGCAAGATAATACTCGTATCCGACGTTGAGGCGGCGGTGGAAATGTCCAACGCGCTCGCGCCGGAGCATCTGGAGCTCGCGGTGGAGGACCCCTTCGCCCTGCTCCCGCTGGTGCGCGACGCCGGCTCGGTCTTCCTCGGCAGGAGCTGCCCGGAGCCGCTCGGCGACTACTTCTCCGGCACCAACCACACGCTCCCGACCGGAGGCACCGCCCGCTTCTCGAGCCCGCTCTCCGTCGACGATTTCTGCAAAAAGTCATCCTATACATACTACACGCCCGAAGCGCTCGACGCGGTATGCGACGACATCGCGTACTTCGCGCGCGCCGAGGGACTTGAAGCGCACGCGCGTTCGGCGCTTGCGCGGAGGGAGAAAGAATGAGCCGTTTCATGCTGCCGCGCCTCGAAGCGCTCGAGGCGTACGTCCCCGGCGAACAGCCGCGCGACCGCAAATACGTAAAGCTGAATACGAACGAATCGCCCTATCCGCCGTCGCCCTCCGTGCTCGAAGCGGTGAGCCGCGGCGAGCTTGAAGACCTGCGCCTATACTCAGACCCGACCTGCGCCGCGCTGAAGGCCGCGCTGGCGGACGAGTACGGCGTGAAGCCCGAAAACGTCTTCGTTTCCAACGGCTCGGACGAAACGCTCTCCTTCTTCTTCGCCGCCTACTGCGGCGGCGAGACCGCGGCGTACTGCCCGGAGATAAGCTACGGCTTCTACCCCGTTTTCGCGCAGTTTTACGGCGCGCCGTACAAGGCAGTGCCGATGGAGGACGACCTGTCGATAGACTACCGCCGCTTCCTCGGCGTCGACGGAAACGTCGTCATCGCCAACCCGAACGCGCCGACGGGGATCGCGCTGCCCGTTTCGCAGCTGCGCGAGATCGCGGAAAGCATTCCCGACCGCGTCCTCTGCGTCGACGAGGCCTACGTCGACTTCGGCGCGGAAAGCGCCCTGCCGCTGATAAAGGAGCTGCCGAACGTGCTCGTCGTGCGCACCTACTCCAAGTCGCGCTCGATGGCGGGCGCGCGGCTCGGCTTCGCCTTCGGCCCGCCGGAGATCATAGCCGACCTGGAGAAGCTGAAATACTCCTTCAACCCCTACAACGTCAACCGCCTGACGCAGCTCTGCGGCGCGGCCGCGCTCAAGGACGGCGGCTACTATCGCGACTGCTGCGCGAAGATAATCCGCGAACGCGAATATCTTTCGGGCGAGCTGAAGGCGCTCGGCGGCGAAACGACTCCGTCGGAGGCGAACTTCGTCTTCGTCCGCTTCCCCGGCTGCGACGGCGCGGAGCTCTGCGCGAAGCTGAAGGCGCGCGGCGTGCTCGTCAGGCATTTCAACGTACCGAAAATAAAAGATCATTTGAGAATAACCGTCGGCTCACGGAGCGAATGCGAAACACTCGTCTCCGCGCTGACCGAAATACTCGGAGGTGCAAAATGAGGACCGCTGAAATCAAAAGAAAGACCGCAGAGACCGATATCGCCGTTAAGCTGAATATAGACGGCAGCGGCAACGCCGCCGTTTCCACCGGAGTCGGCTTCCTCGACCACATGCTGACGCTCTTCGCGAAGCACGGCCGCTTCGACCTCGACGTAAAGTGCAAGGGCGACCTCAACGTCGACTTCCACCACACCGTCGAGGACGTCGCAATCTGCATCGGCAAGGCGTTCGGGCAGGCGCTCGGCGACAAGACGGGAATCACGCGCTACGGAAGCGTCATTCTGCCGATGGACGAGGCGCTCGTGCTCTGCGCGCTCGATATCTCCGGCCGCACCTTCCTCGCGCTCGACCTCGGCATACGGGCGAAGCGCATCGGCGACTTCGACGTGGAGCTTATAGAGGAGTTTTTCCACGGCTTCACGCGCGCCTGCCCCGTCACGCTTCACATAAAGAAGCTCGACGGGCGCAACTCGCATCACATCGCGGAGGCGGCGTTCAAGGCGTTCGGCAGAACGCTCTGCGCGGCCTGCGCGCTCGACGAACGGCTCGGCGGACGCATTCCGTCGACGAAAGGCATTTTATGACAGCGATAGTAGACTACGGCGTGGGCAACCTCTTTTCCCTCGCCTGCTCCTTCAAGGCCGTCGGCGCCGACGCGGTCGTCACCGGCGACGCGGAGGTCATACGCTCCGCCGACCGCGTGGTGCTCCCCGGAGTCGGCGCGTTCGCGGACGCGGCGGCGAAGCTGCGCGAAAGCGGACTGGACGCGGTCATCCGCGAGCAGGCCGCCGCTGGCAAGCCGCTGCTCGGCGTCTGCCTCGGTATGCAGCTTCTGTTTGACCGCAGCCGCGAATACGGCGAACACGAAGGGCTCGGGCTCATCCCCGGCGAGATCGTGCCGATCGCCTCGGCGCTTCCCGAAGGCGCCGACCTGAAAATCCCGCAGATCGGCTGGAACGCGCTGCGTTTCCCCGCCGGCAGGCCGAAAAGCCGCCTCTTCGCCGGAATAAACGAGGGCGACTGCGTTTACTTCGTCCACTCCTACTACGCAGCGACCGAGCCGCAGTACGTCTCCGCGTACACGGAGTACGGCGCGGAGCTGACCGCTTCAGCGGAGCGCGGCAGCGTCTACGGCATGCAGTTCCACCCCGAAAAAAGCGGCCGCGTGGGGCTCGCGATACTCTCCGCCTTCGCGGAGCTGAAATAGAAAGGGCATTTCTTTTATGGAGATTTTTCCCGCCATCGACATATACGGCGGCAAAGTCGTCCGGCTCATGCAGGGCGACTACGATAAGATGACCGTCTACTCCGACGACCCGCCCGCGTTCGCGAAAAAGTTCGCGGCGCAGGGGGCGAAGTTCCTGCACGCCGTCGACCTCGAGGGCGCGCGGGACGGCGGCACGCCGAACTTCGCGGTCGTAAAGCGCCTCGCCGCGACCTCCGGTCTGAAGGTCGAGATCGGCGGCGGCATCCGCTCCGCCGAGGTCGCCGAGAAGTACCTCGAGGCGGGCGTGTGGCGCGTGATACTCGGCACGGCCGCGGTCTCCGACCCCGGCCTGCTGCGGAAGCTCGTTTCCAAATGGGGCGAACGCGTCGCCGTCGGCGTCGACGTCAAGGACGGCTTCGTCGCGGTGCGCGGCTGGCGCGAGGTCAGCAGGCGCGAATGCTTCGAGTTCTGCGGCGAGCTGCAGGACGCCGGAGTGCGCTGCGTCATCTGCACCGACGTTTCCCGCGACGGTATGCTCGGCGGCTCGAACGCCGAACTTTACCGCCGGCTGACCGCCGAATACGATATGGATTTCGTCGCCTCGGGCGGCGTTTCGAGCGCCGGCGAGCTGAAAAAGCTCGCGGAAACGGGCGTTTACGGCGCGATACTCGGCCGCGCTCTCTACGAGGGGCGGCTGACGGTCGCCGAGGCATTGGAGGCGGTCAAATGATAACGAAACGCATCATTCCCTGCCTCGACGTCCGCGGCGGGCGCGTGGTCAAGGGGGTCAACTTCGAGGGGCTGCGAGACGTTTCCTCCCCTGTCGAGCTGGCTGAATACTACGACAAAAACGGCGCGGACGAGCTGGTCTTTTACGACATCACCGCTTCCGCCGAGGGGCGTTCGCTCTTCACCGACGCGCTGCGCGAAACCGCAGGCAAGGTTTTCATTCCGCTCACCGTCGGCGGCGGGATAAACACACTCGACGACTTCGACCGCGTGCTCAAATGCGGCGCGGACAAGGTCAGCGTCAACTCCGGCGCGATCCGCGATCCCTCGCTCATCGAAAAGGCGGCGAAGCGTTACGGCGACCAGTGCGTCGTCCTCTCCGTCGACTGCAAGCGCGTCGGCGGCAGATTCGTCGTCTTCGCGCGCGGAGGCCGCGACGACACCGGCATCGACGCGATCGAATGGGTAAAGCGCGGAGTCGCGTCCGGCGCGGGCGAGATAGTGCTCAACTCCATCGACACCGACGGAGTCAAGGGCGGCTTCGATATCGAAATGCTCCGCGACGTCTGCGGCGACGCCGGCGTTCCGGTCATCGCTTCCGGCGGCGCGGGCAGCATAGAGGACTTCGTCACCCTCTTCCGCGAAGCGCCGAACGTCGACGCGGGACTCGCCGCTTCGATATTCCACTTCCGCGAAGTGACGATCCCCGATCTTAAAAACGCGCTCGCCGAAGCGGGCGTGAACGTCCGGAGGGTAAAAGTATGAAACTGATAAACGCAAACGAACTGAAATACGGCGCCGACGGTCTGATCCCCGCGGTCGTCGTCGACGCCGAGACCGGCAAGGTGCTCACCGTCGCCTATATGAACGCCGAATCGCTCGAAATCACGATGAAGGAGGGGCGCACCTGCTTCTGGTCGCGTTCGCGCGGCGAGCTCTGGCGCAAGGGCGAGACCTCCGGCAACGTTCAACGCGTCGTCGATATCACCGCCGACTGCGACCTCGACGCGCTGCTCGTACGCGTCAAAAAGGAGGGGCCCGCCTGCCACACCGGCAGCGACAGCTGCTTCTTCAACGCCGTCTACGTTTCCGACGAAAACTCCGCCTTCTCCCTCGACGCGCTTATGGAGCTCATCAAGGGACGCAAGACCGACAAAAAGGAAGGCAGCTACACCACCTACCTCTTCGAAAAAGGCATAGACAAGATACTGAAAAAGATCGGCGAGGAATCCACCGAGGTCATCGTCGCCGGCAAGGGCGGCGACCGCGCCGAAACGATATACGAGATCGCCGACCTCTGCTACCACGTCATGGTGCTGATGGCGGAAATGGGCATCTCCAACGACGAAATACTCCGCGAGCTCGCTTCGCGCCACGTCATCGATAAAAAGGTCAAGCAGGAGAAGATGGTCTGACCTTCCCGAAATATGCGATAAAAACACGGGCGTCCGTGTTTATATTCATTTTTTGAACGTAAATATACACTTTTGGTCAAATATTCCATAACTTCGGTATATATTGAGACGATTTAGTGTAAATTTTTTCATTTTTACTATTGACAAATCCGAATATGCGAGTATAATTATTCACATAATTTGAATAATTTACACATTCGGAGGCAACAAAATGAAAAAATCAGACATCAAAAAGGTAGTTCTTGCATATTCCGGCGGACTTGATACTTCGATAATCATTCCGTGGCTGAAAGAGAATTACAACAACTGCGAAGTTATCGCCGTTTCCGGCAACGTCGGCCAGGGCACCGAGCTCGACGGCCTCGAGGAGAAAGCGCTGAAGACCGGCGCTTCCAAGCTCTATATCGAGGATCTGCGCAAGGAGTTCGTCGAGGATTACATCTTCCCGACCGTCAAGGCGGGCGCCGTATACGAGGGCGACTACCTGCTCGGCACCTCCTTCGCCCGTCCCTCCATCGCCAAGCGCATCGTCGAGATCGCGAAGGCGGAGGGCGCGGACGCCATCTGCCACGGCTGCACCGGCAAGGGCAACGACCAGGTCCGCTTCGAGCTGACGATAAAGGCGTTCGCTCCCGATATGGCGGTCATCGCCCCCTGGCGCGAATGGGACATCAAGAGCCGCGAGGAAGAGATCGAATACGCCGAAGCGCACGACATACCGCTGAAGATCAACCGCGAGACGAACTATTCCAAGGACAAAAACCTCTGGCACCTCTCGCACGAGGGACTCGACCTCGAGGATCCCGCCAACGAGCCGCAGTACAACAAGCCCGGCTTCCTCGAAATGTGCGTTTCGCCCGAGCAGGCGCCCGACGAGCCGACCTATATGACGCTTCACTTCGAGAAGGGTATCCCCACCGCGATAGACGGCGTTGAGTACGGCCCCGTCGAGCTCGTGGAGAAACTCAACGAGCTGGGCGGCAAGAACGGCATCGGCCTCGCCGACCTCGTGGAAAACCGCCTCGTCGGAATGAAGAGCCGCGGCGTTTACGAAACTCCCGGCGGCACGATCCTCTTCCGCGCCCATCAGGTGCTCGAAACGATCACCCTCGACCGCGACACCCAGCATTATAAGGAGCTCGTCGCGCAGAAGTTCGCCGAGCTCGTCTACTTCGGCCAGTGGTTCACGCCGCTGCGCGAGGCGCTCTCCGCCTTCGTCGACAAGACGCAGGAGACCGTCACCGGCGACGTCAAGCTCAAGCTCTACAAGGGCAACATCATCAACGCCGGAGTCACCTCCCCCTACTCCCTCTACGATCCGGAGATCGCCACCTTCGACGAGGACGAGGTCTATAACCAGGCGGACAGCGCGGGCTTCATCAACCTCTTCGGACTGCCCGTGAAGGTCGCCGCCAAGGCGAAGGCGAAATACCAGAAATAACACGGAAAGCGAAAATCCATGCTGAACAAACCGGTCATAAAAGTATTCATAGACGGCAGCGCCGGAACGACGGGACTGCGCATCAACGAACGCCTGCGCGGGCTCGGCGGAGTCGAACCGCTGACGCTCCCCGAGGAGCTGCGCAAGGACGTTTCCGCGCGCACGGAGGCGATAGCCGCCGCGGACGTCGCGGTGCTCTGCCTGCCGGACGACGCCGCGAGGGAGGCCGCCGCGATAGCCGATTCCGTCGGCACCGCGGTGATCGACGCCTCCACCGCGCACCGCGTCGCGCCCGGGTGGGCGTACGGCTTCCCGGAGCTTTCCGCCGCGCACAGAAGCGCCGTTAAAAGCTCGAACCGCGTCGCCGTTCCCGGCTGCCACGCGAGCGGCTTCGTCGCGCTGGTCTTCCCCCTCGTCGAGGCGGGCGTCATACCGGCGGACGCGGAACTGACGGCGTTTTCGCTGACCGGATACAGCGGCGGCGGCAAGAAGATGATCGCCGAGTATCAGTCCGGAGCGCGCTCCGCGCTTTACGGCGCGCCGAGGCAGTACGCGCTCGGGCAGACGCACAAGCACCTGCCGGAGATGGCGGCGGTCACGGGGCTGGAAAAAGCCCCCGCCTTCTGCCCGATCGTCGCGGATTTCTACAGCGGCATGGAGGTCACCGTCCCGCTCTTCGCCGACGCGATAAACGGCGGGGTCGACGGGATAAAAGAGATTTATAAATCTAAGTACCGCGGGCCCGTCGTCAACTATACGGACAGCCCCGACGCCGACGGATTCCTTTCCGCCGCGGCGTTCTCGGGCAGGGACGACATGGCGGTAAGCGTTTTCGGCAACGGCGAGCGGATACTGCTCACGGCGAGGTTCGACAACCTCGGCAAGGGCGCTTCCGGTGCCGCCGTGCAGTGTCTGAACGTCATGCGCGGCGCCGATGAGACCGCGGGACTCGTTATCGGAGGCAGTTATGAGTGATTTCAAGCATATACCGGGCGGCGTATGCGCCGCTAAGGGCTTTAAGGCAAACGGAGTACACTGCGGCATCCGCCGCAGTCAGAGTAAGCGCGATCTCGCGCTGATCTGGTCGGAAACTCCCGCCGCGGCCGCCGCCGTCTACACGACCAACCTCGTGAAAGGCGCGCCTATCGCGGTCACGAAGGCGAATATATCCGACGGCTTCGCCAGAGCGGTCATCTGCAACAGCGGCAACGCCAACACCTGCAACGCGAACGGAGTCGAGATCGCGGAGCAGACCTGCGCGCTGCTCGCCGAAAAGCTCGGCGTTTCCGCCTCCGACGTCATCGTCGCCTCCACCGGCGTCATCGGTCAGCCGCTCGATATAGCGCCGATCGCATCCGGCATCCCCGCCCTCTGCGAAGGGCTCGCCGGCAACGGCTCCGACCTCGCCGCCGAAGCGATAATGACCACCGACACGAAGCTGAAATCCGTCGCCGTTTCGTTCGATATCGGCGGAACCGAATGCCGCATCGGCGGCATCGCGAAGGGCAGCGGAATGATACATCCGAATATGGCGACGATGCTCGTTTTCGTCACCACCGACTGCGCGATAACACCCGCGATGCTTCAGAAGGCGTTGAGCGAAGACGTCAAGGATTCGTTCAATATGATAAGCGTCGACGGCGACACCTCCACCAACGACATGGTCAGCGTCATGGCAAACGGCGCGGCGGGCAACCCCGTCATCGACGCCGAAGGCGCGGAGTTCGAAACCTTCCGCGCCGCGCTCGCGGAAGTCACCGTTTCGCTCTGCAAAATGATCGCCGGCGACGGCGAGGGCGCGACGAAGCTGCTTGAATGCAGCGTCACCGGCGCCGCGGACGCCGCTTCCGCGAAGACGGTCGCGAAAAGCGTGATATGCTCCTCCCTGCTGAAAGCCGCGATGTTCGGCGCCGACGCCAACTGGGGCCGCGTGCTCTGCGCCGTCGGCTACAGCGGAGTCGATACCGACGTTTCAAAGATAGGCGTTTCCTTCGCCTCCGGCGCCGGAGAGATCGAAGTCTGCAGAAACGGCGCCGGCGTGGAGTTTTCGGAAGAGAAAGCCAAAGAGATACTCTCGCAGAGCGAGATAAAAATAACCGTGTCGCTGGGCGACGGAAACGCCTCCGCTGTCGCGTGGGGCTGCGACCTGACCTACGACTACGTGAAGATCAACGGAGATTACAGAACGTGATGAACATTTCAAACGCCGCGCGCGCCGAGATACTTACTCAGGCGCTCCCCTACATCCGCGAATACTACGATAAGACCGTCGTCGTCAAATACGGCGGCAACGCGATGATAAACGAAGAGCTGAAGGAGGCCGTCATGGGCGACCTCGTTCTGCTTTCGCTTATCGGAATAAAGGTCGTGCTCGTCCACGGCGGCGGGCCGGAGATAACCGAAACGCTCGCAAAGATCGGTAAGAAAAGCGAGTTCGTCAACGGCCTGCGCGTCACCGACAAGGAAACCGTCGACGTCGTGCAGATGGTGCTGGCGGGCAAGATAAACAAGAACCTCGTCAACCTGCTCGAAGGCAAGGGCGGCCGCGCGATGGGACTCTGCGGCATAGACGGACACATGCTCCGCGCCAGGCCGATACGCGCCGAGCTCGGCTACGTCGGCGAGATAACCGAGGTGGATATCAAGCCGATAAACGACCTGCTCGAAAAGGGCTATATCCCGGTCGTTTCCTCCGTCGGCTGCGATGAGGACGGCAACGTCTACAACATCAACGCGGACAGCGCCGCCGCCGCGATAGCGGGCGCGGTGAACGCCGAATGCCTCATCTCCATGACCGACATCAGCGGCATTCTGCGCGATAAGGACGACCCCTCCACGCTTATTCCGCAGGTCACGGTCGCCGAGGCGCCGCAGCTCGTCAGGGACGGCGTCATCTCCGGCGGCATGATCCCGAAGATCGACTGCTGCATAGAGGCGATAAACAAGGGCGTCCGCAAGGTCTTCATCATCGACGGCCGCGTTCCGCACGCGATACTGATAGAAATACTCACCGACGAAGGCGTCGGCACTATGATAATCTGACGGGTGAAGCCATGGATACCGTACGCAAGGATAACGAATATATCGCGAACACCTACTCGCGCTTTCCGCTCACGCTGACGCGCGGGCGGGGTTCCCTTTTATATGACGAAAACGGGAAAGAATACGTAGACCTCGGCACCGGCATCGCGGTCAACGGCTTCGGCGTCGCCGACTCCGTCTGGGCGGGCGCGGTGACGATGCAGCTCAACACCCTGCCGCATACGTCGAACCTCTACTACTCCGCCCCCTGCGCCGAGCTCGCCGAGGAGCTTTGCAAGCGCACCGGGATGAAAAAGGTCTTTTTCTCCAACAGCGGCGCCGAGGCGAACGAATGCGCGATAAAGACCGCGCGGAAGTACGCGGAGGATAAGGGCAACGCCGGAGCGAAGATAATCACGCTGAAAAACAGCTTCCACGGCCGCACCCTCGCGACTCTCGCCGCGACCGGACAGGATTCCTTCCACAAGGACTTCCTGCCCGTCACCCCCGGCTTCGCGTACGTCGATCCGGCATCGCCCGAAGCGCTCGAAGCCGCCGTCGCCGAAGGCGGCGTATGCGCGATAATGATAGAGGTCGTGCAGGGCGAGGGTGGCGTAGTGCCGCTGAAGCCCGAGTTCGCGGCGAAGGCCGCTTCGCTCGCCGCGGAAAACGATATCCTGCTCATCTGCGACGAGGTGCAGATCGGCAACGGCCGCAGCGGCGCGCTTTACGGCTACATGAACTACGGGCTGAAGCCCGATATCGTCACCACCGCGAAGGGACTCGGCGGAGGCCTTCCCATCGGCGCGACGCTGCTGGGCGAAAAGGTGAAGGACACCCTCACCCCCGGCTCCCACGGCTCCACCTTCGGCGGCAACCCCGTCTGCTGCGCCGGCGCGCTCTCGATAATCAAGCGCATCGACGATAAGCTCCTCGCCGGAGTCCGCGAACGGAGCGAGTATATCTTCTCCGAGCTTTCCGGCGCGAAGGGCGTCGTTTCCGTCAGCGGTATGGGGCTGATGATCGGAGTCGAGACCGTCCGTCCCGCCGCCGACGTCATCGCCGACTGCATGGCGGAGGGCGTGCTCGTGATAAAAGCGAAAAACAAGGTCCGGCTGCTGCCGGCGCTGAACATACCGACGGAGCTGCTTAAAGCCGCCGTCAGAACGCTCAAGGAGGTCTGCGCAAAATGAAACATCTGCTCAAACTCGCCGACTGGTCGGGCGAAGAAATAATCGCAACGCTCGACCTCGCGGATAAGCTCAAAAAGGAAAAGAAAGCCGGCGTTCCCCACCACGTCCTCGCGGGAAAAACGCTCGGAATGATATTCTCGAAGGCGTCCACGCGTACCCGCGTTTCCTTCGAGGTCGGAATGTACGACCTCGGCGGCAGCGCGCTCTTCCTCTCCTCCCACGACCTGCAGATCGGGCGCGGAGAACCGGTCGAAGACACCGCGCGCGTGCTTTCGCGCTTCCTCGACGGGATAATGATACGCACCTTCGAACAGAAGGAGGTCGAGGACCTCGCGAAGTACGGCAGCATCCCGATAATCAACGGGCTGACCGACTACTGCCATCCCTGCCAGGTGCTCGCCGACCTGATGACGATACGCGAACACCGCGGCGCGCTCGCCGGCAACAAGCTCTGCTTCGTCGGCGACGGGAACAATATGGCCAACTCCCTCATCGTAGGCGGCATAAAGACCGGGATGAAGGTCGCGATCGCCTGCCCCTCCACGCACAAGCCGGACGCGGCGCTTATGAAGTGGGCGGCGGAAAACGGCGATTTCACCTGCACCGAGAGCGTGCTTGAAGCCGCCGAGGGCGCGGACGTGCTCTACACCGACGTGTGGGCTTCGATGGGCCAGGAGGGCGAAGCGGACGAGCGCAAGCTCGCCTTCGCCGGATACTGCGTCGACGATGCCGTCATGGCGGTCGCCAAGAGCGACGCGATGGTGCAGCACTGCCTGCCCGCGCACCGCGGGGAGGAGATCACGGCCGAAGTCTTCGAGGCGCACGCCGGCGAGATCTTCGACGAGGCGGAGAACCGCCTGCACGCGCAGAAGGCGGTGCTCGTGCGCTGCCTCGGCGCAGAATAACGCGAAAAGCGGGTTTTTACTATGAAGAAATTTCTCGTGCTTGCCGACGGCTCGGTCTTCGAGGGCGTCGGCTTCGGCGCCGACAGGGACGCGGTCGGCGAGCTCGTTTTCACCACCGGCGTCTGCGGTTATATAGAAACGCTGACCGACCCGAGCTACTACGGGCAGATCGTCATGCAGACATTTCCGCAGATCGGCAACTACGGCGTCATAAGGGAGGACTTCGAAGGGAAGCCCGCCCTTTTCGGCTACGTTACGCGCGAATACTGCGACGCGCCCTCAAACTTCCGCTGCGGCGGCACGCTCGACGCCTTCCTGCGCGAAAGCGGCATCCCCGCGATCTGCGGAGTCGACACGCGCGAGATCACCCGCCGCATACGCGAAAGCGGCACGATGAACGCCGCGATGTGCTCCGAAGTCCCCGCCGACCTCTCCGCGATAAAGGCGTATTCAGTCAAAGACGCCGTCGCCGCGGTCAGCCGCCGCGACTCCGCCGTCTTCCCCGCGCTGAACGGCGAACGCTTCAAGGTCGCGCTCATCGACTACGGCGCGAAGGGGCACATCGTGCAGTGCCTGCGCGAACGCGGATGCTCCGTGACCGAGCTGCCCTTCGACGTTACGGCGGAGTATATACTTTCAAACGGCTTCGACGGCGTGATGCTCTCAAACGGCCCGGGCGATCCGGCGGAGAACGCCGCCGCCGTCGCGGAGCTGAAAAAGCTGCTCGGAAAGCTGCCGATCTTCGGCATCTGCCTCGGGCATCAGCTTCTCGCGCTCGCCGCCGGCGGACGCACCGTCAAGCTCCCCTACGGACACCGCGGCGCGAACCAGCCCGTCCGCGACCTTGAAAGCGGGCGCGTCTACATCACGAGCCAGAACCACGGCTACGCCGCCGACGGAAGCATCCCCGGCGCGACGGAGCTTTTCAAAAACGCCAACGACGGCACGAACGAGGGCCTCGCCTACCCCGGCCTGCAGGCGCTCTCCGTGCAGTTCCACCCCGAAGCGAGCGCAGGTCCGCACGACGCGGGCTTCATGTTCGACCGCTTTATTCAGCTGATGGAGGATAATAAGTAATGCCGCGCGATCCCGAAATCAAAAAAGTCGTCGTCATCGGCTCCGGCCCCATCGTTATCGGGCAGGCCGCCGAGTTCGACTACGCCGGCGCCCAGGCCTGCCGCGTGCTTCGCGCGGAGGGAGTGGACACCGTGCTGGTCAACTCCAACCCCGCCACGATAATGACCGACGCCGCGCTCGCCGACGAAATATACCTCGAGCCCCTCAACGAAGAAACGCTCAAGCGCGTCATCGAAAAGGAGAAGCCCGACAGTCTGCTCGCCTCCCTCGGCGGACAGACCGGCCTTACGCTCGCGATGAAGCTCTCCCGCGACGGCTGGCTCGCCGCGCACGGCGTGCGCCTGCTCGGCACCGACGCGGAAGCCATTTCGCGCGCCGAGGACCGCGAGCTTTTCAAGCAGACGATGGAGGAGCTCGGCCAGCCGACGATACCCTCCGACATCGCCAACGACGTCGAAACCGCGCTTGATATCGCTGACAGGATTAAATACCCCGTCATCGTGCGCCCCGCCTTCACCCTCGGCGGAAGCGGCGGCGGCATCGCATATAACGCAGACGAGCTGCGCTCCGTCGCGGCGATAGGGCTCGACACCTCCCCGATACGCCAGATACTCGTGGAGCGTTACATCTACGGCTGGAAGGAGATCGAGTTCGAGACCGTCCGCGACAGCGCCGGCAACGCCATCGCCGTCTGCAGCATGGAAAACTTCGACCCCGTCGGCGTCCACACCGGCGACAGCATCGTCGCCGCGCCCGCGCTGACGCTCTCCGACAAGGAATACCAGATGCTCCGCACGGCGTCGCTCGACATAATCTCCGCGCTCGGCATCGTCGGCGGCTGCAACTGCCAGTTCGCGCTCGATCCCGACAGCTTCGAATACGCCGTCATCGAGGTAAACCCGCGCGTTTCGCGCTCCTCCGCCCTCGCGTCGAAGGCGACGGGCTACCCGATCGCGAAGATCACCACGAAGCTCGCGCTCGGCTACACGCTCGACGAGATACCCAACGAAATAACCGGAAAGACCTGCGCCTGCTTCGAGCCGACGGTCGACTACGTCGTCGTCAAGTTCCCGAAGTGGCCCTTCGACAAGTTCCCCGGCAGCGACCGCACGCTCGGCACGCAGATGAAGGCGACCGGCGAGGTCATGGCCATCGCCCACTCCTTCGAGGCCGCCGTAATGAAGGCGGTGCGCGGCGCGGAGATCTCTCTCGACACGCTCGACCGCTCCGGCGGCGGCGAGCCGGTAGAGGAACGGCTGAAGCGCATGGACGACCACCGCCTTTTCACCGTATTCGAGGCGCTCCGCAAGGGAGTCGGCGCCGACGAGATAAACGCCGCGACGCGCATCGACAAATACTTCATCGGCTGCCTGAAGAAGCTCGCCGACTTCGAGAACGAAATCGAGGGGCGCGCGCTGACGGAGGAGGAATACCTCCGCGCAAAGCGCCTCGGCTACACCGACAAGGCGCTGGCGCGGCTCTCCGCGCACCCTCTTCCGCCGCACCGCGACGCCGTCTATAAGATGGTCGACACCTGCGCCGCGGAGTTCGACGCGGAAACGCCGTATTTCTACTCGACCTACGACGACGCCTGCGATTCGCGCCGCTTCGTCCGCTCCGGCAAGCCGGTCATAATCGTGCTCGGCTCCGGTCCGATACGCATCGGTCAGGGCATCGAGTTCGACTATTCCTCCGTCCACTGCGTCAAAACGCTCAAGGAGATCGGCTACGACGTCGTCATAATCAACAACAACCCCGAGACCGTCTCCACCGACTACGACACCGCCGACCGCCTCTACTTCGAGCCGCTCTGCGAGGAGGACGTGATGAACGTCATCCGCGCCGAGAACCCCGTCGGAGTCGTCGTCGCCTTCGGCGGCCAGACCGCGATACGCCTCGCGAAGTTCCTTGACGAAAACGGAGTGAAGATACTCGGCACCTCCGCCGACGGCATTGACACCGCCGAGGACCGCGAACGCTTCGACGCGCTGCTCGAGCGCTTCTCGATAAGGCGCCCGAAGGGCGAATCCGTCACCACCGAGGAAGGCGCGCTCGCCGCTGCGAAGGAGCTCGGCTATCCCGTGCTGCTCCGCCCGAGCTACGTCATCGGCGGCCAGAATATGACCATCGCGCACGACGAGCGCGACGTATCGGTCTATATGCGCCGCATACTCGCCGGAGGCATCTCCGCGCCCGTGCTCTGCGACAAATACATGATGGGGCCCGAGCTCGAGGTGGACGTCATCTCCGACGGCACGGACGTGCTCATCCCCGGCATAATGCAGCACATCGAGCGCGCCGGAGTACATTCCGGCGACTCCATCGCCGTCTACCCGACCTACAACATCGGCGACATAATGCTGAAAAAGCTCGTCGACTACTCGACGAAGCTCGCCCTCGCGCTCGGCACGAAGGGCCTTGTCAACATACAGTATCTCATATACGAAAACGAGCTCTACGTTATCGAAGTCAACCCCCGCGCGTCGCGCACCGTGCCGTATATCAGCAAGGTCTCCGGCGTGCCGATGGTGGATATCGCCTCCCGCGTCATGTGCGGAGCGACGCTGCGCGAGCTCGGCTGCGGAACGGGGCTCTGCCCGACTCCGCCCTACTACGCCGTCAAGGTGCCTGTATTCTCCTTCGAGAAGCTGACCGACGTCAACGCATACCTCGGGCCCGAGATGAAGTCCACCGGCGAAGCGCTCGGCATCGGCAGGACTCTGCCGGAAGCGCTCTTCAAGGGGCTGACCGCCGCGGGCATCAAGGTCGTTTCGCCGCACGATACGAACGCCGACGTCGGCGTCTTCCTCAGCGTCGACGCGCACGACCTCTACGAAGTCGTCGGGCTCGCAAAGAAGTTTGACGATCTCGGCATGAAGCTCTATGCGACCGCCGACACCGCCGACTCCATCGCCTCGCTCGGCATCGACGTCGAGCGCGTGCCCGGAGTGCGTGAAAGCGGCGAGGTCTTCAACCTCATCGAGAGCGGCGCGGTCAGCTACGTCGTCTACACCGGCGCCGTCTACGACGACACCATCGAGGACTATATCGCGCTGCACCGCCGCGCGCTCGCGCATTCGGTGGCGTGCTTCACGTCGCTCGACACCGCGAACGCCGTAGCGGACATAATCGCGAGCCGCTACAACGCCTTCAACACCGAGCTGGTGGACATAGCGCATATGCGCAGGGAGCGTCCGCGCCTGCGCTTCACGAAGATGCAGGGCTCCGGCAACGACTACATCTTCTTCGAGAACTTCGACGGCGCGCTGCCCGCGCCGGAATCCCTCTGCGTCACCCTCTGCGACCGCGCCTACGGCGTCGGCGGCGACGGGATCGTTTATATCGAACGCTCCGACGTCGCGGACGCGAAGATGCGCATCTTCAACCGCGACGGAAGCGAGGGACTTATGGCGGGCAACAGCATCCGCTGCGTCGGCAAATATCTGCACGACAAGTGGATTGTCGCCGGCGACGAGATCTCCGTAGAGACCGCGAGCGGAATAAAGAAGCTGCGGCTGTATCTTACCAACGGGCGCGTGACCTCCGTCACCGTCGACATGGGCGAAGCCGACTTCGACGCCGCCTCCCTGCCCTCCTCCCTCGGCGGCGAGATAATCGACAGACCTGTGAACGTCGCGGGCGAGGAGCGCCGCATAACCTGCCTCTCGGTAGGCAACCCGCACTGCGTCATCTTCTGCGACCGCGTGGACGCCGTTGACGTCCCGCGCGTCGGTCAGATATTCGAGCACGCGGATATGTTCCCCGACAGGATAAACGTCGAGTTCGTCCGCGTCGTCAACCCCACGACGCTGAAAATGCGCGTCTGGGAGCGCGGCAACGGCGAAACGCTCGCCTGCGGTACCGGCGCCTGCGCCGGAGCCGCCGCCGCGATACGCCTCGGGCTCTGCCGTCCGGACGGCGACGTGACCGTCAAGCTCCCCGGCGGCGATCTGAACGTCCGCGTCGAGAACGGCCGCGTACTGCTGACCGGCGACGCCGCCTTCGTGTATGAGGGCGAGGTCGAAATATAATCAAACGCGTATATAAAAAGAGCGTGCCGCCGCACGCTCTTTTTTGTATGCTTACAAAAAACCGTAAAAGTTACAAAATAGTTACAAAACAGCCGTAAAAGTAACAAAAAAGTTACAAAAACGCCCTAAAAGTTACAAAACGGTTACAAAACTGTAACTTATTTGTAACCGTTTTTTACGTTATTTTATGATACAATGTAATTGCAGCGAGATACCGCGCCCGCGAGCGCGAAAAACATATGATCATCTTTTAAAGGAGGAATCTAAAATGAAAAAAACGTTTGCATTCATACTTGCATTGGCGATGGCGCTGACGCTTTTCGCCTGCGGCAAGGCGGCGGAGCCGGTCGGCAGCTCGGAGCCCGTCACGGATACGCAGGATGACGCCGAACCCGCGTTCACCTTCGAGGACATCCGCGTCTACGACAAGTACCTGCCGACCTCGCTCGGCATAGAGATGAAAAACGTCAATCTCATGGCCGTCCGCGACGACCGGCATCTGACGGACGTAGCGGTCGAATTAGCCATCCAATACGGCAAGACCAAAGCGGAAGCGAAAGCAATGACGGAAAGTGAATTCAAAGAATTCGAAGGAAAACAAAAGCTCGACAGCGCCTCGATCAACAATATGAGAACTCTCTTCCCGGAAGTACCCTACTCCGTGCTCCTTAACTGGACATTTGACGATTATGAGGCGTACAGCTACGCGAAAACGCATGAAAGCTTGAGGCCGAGCGAAGAGATCCGCGCCGAGCTCGAGCGCCGCGGGATAACCGAAGACGATTTCATACGCCTTCGCAAGTTCTACGAATACGAATCCGACGAGGAGATAATCGCGAGAAGCGACGATGAGCTGAGGGCGACCATCATCAAGGATTACGAGCAAAAGCTCGAATACGCCCGCGCGGTATCGAACGACGATTACGGAGATTGATCGCCGATCATGCAGAAAGGAGCGACAGTATGAATATGAAGAAACTTTTTGCGTTCACACTTGCATTGGCGATGGCGCTGACGCTCTTCGCCTGCGGCAAGGCGGCGGAGCCGACCGCGTCTTCGAGCGAGCTCGGCGGACCGAAGCTTTATATCCTCGCGGACCGTGGAGCAGGTCAGATGTATTACAAGGTGCTCGAGCTCCATCCGGACGCCGATTTCGACGGTGCGGACGAAAAAACCGACGAGAAGTATTACGATTACCTTATCCGCTGTCAGCTGAAGGAGGATAACTTCCGCGACTGGACGAATTCGCAGGCGGAAGAATTCCTCTCCGGCAAGGCCTATCGCTTCGAGCGTGAGTACACCGCCGCGCAGCTGCAGAAGTTCAACGAGCTCGGGCTGACCGTGAATAAACTGCATACGCTGTTGAATACGAGCCACCTCGTTGAAGATATAATGACGCTGACTGCCGCGCAGGTGCAGGAGATGTTCGAGAAAGGACAATGGGACGGCGAATAACTCCTGAAGCGGTCGAACGGCCGTCATTTACGAATAATATACTATACGTTTTGAAGGAGGAGTCACCGTGAAAAAACTGCTTGCGTTCACACTTGCATTGGCGATGGCGCTGACGCTTTTCGCCTGCGCGAAGGCGCCGGATCCGACCGCGTCTTCGAGCGGGCTCGGCGGGCCGAAGCTTTATATCCTCGCGGACCGCGGGGCAGGACAGATGTATTACAAGGTGCTCGAGCTGCACCCCGATTCGGAGTTCGACGGCTCCGGCGATCCGATGTATGAAAAGTATATCGAATATCTCATCCGCTGCCAGGTCTACGAGGACGAGTATCGCGACTGGACGAACGGCCAAGCCGAGGAGTGCCTGCGCGGCAATGCCCACCTCCTTGAGCGGGAATACACCGCGGCGAATCTCGCGAAGTTCAACGAGCTCGGGCTGACGACGGGCAGACTGCATACGCTGCTGGATATGAAATTCAACTTCACCATCGAGGATATAATGGAGATGGACACCGTGCCCCACTATCTCGGAGAGGGACCGAGCGACATGGTCATATACAACAAGCTCTACGCCGTGGTGCCGAGCGCCAAATCGCAGAAGCTCGCCGTCGATGAGGTCAACCTGTTCGGGCTGACGGATAAAACGACTCAGGAAGACCTTGTAAAAATACTCGGCGAACCGAAAGAAACGATCAAGGAAGGCGACGAAGAAGGGTATGAGAAAAGCATACTCGTCTATGACGGCATGAGGTTTACGTTTATCGAAAAACTATACGGCGAACCGTTCACCTCTACCGAACTATACCTCGCGGAGTTCACGAGAGACGACCTGACTTATCCGAGAGGGATAAAACTCGGCGATTCGCTCTACGACGTCGTAGCGAACTTCCCGCAGGAGCGCGATTACCGCTCGGAAGTGATGTACGGTGATCCTATGGATAAATACGCCGGCCCCTTCGCAAAGCTTCTTAATTACAACGTGCTCACACAGGAGGAGGGAAACTACGAGCTACTGATCAGCTGCGGCTGGTGGCCGACGGTATGTATTAACTTCGACGATGAGCTGAAGACCGAGTCGGTTTATATCTATTACCATTCCAACGGGATCGGCTATCCGTAATACCGCGCATATAAAAACGCCCCGAGGTCATCCTCGGGGCGTTTCGCTTTTTCTATTTATTCATTTACTCACGCATCAACAACACAAAAGCGAGGGATTTTCGGATGATTTGCGGTGCGGAAGGACGACGGCTAGGCTATTGCCTGCCGAGGACGACAAGCCGCAAAGGGCCGAAAAGACCCGCTTTGGTCAATTATAATGCAAACTGGAACACGCAATATCCCGCGTAAATACACAGCAGCAGTATCCCCTGCCAGCGGCTTACCTTGCCGCGGATAAGCGCCGGAAGCGCCATTATCAGCATCACCGCGCCCATGACCGGAATATCCACGACGAGCGAGGCGTTCATGCCGCCGATCAGCTTTTCCGCGGGCACACCGAACGGTCTGACCGTCATCGCCGCGCCGCTGACGAGCACGAGGTTGAAGAGGTTCGCGCCTATTATGTTGCCGAGCGAAAGGGCGCTGTGCCCCTTGACGAGCGAGGTTATCGCCGTGACGAGCTCCGGCAGCGACGTGCCGAGCGCGACGAAGGTCAGCGCGATGACCGTTTCAGGCACTCCGAGCTCGGTGGCGATCTTCGTGCCGTTATCGACGAGCAGACGCGCGCCGACCGCGATCAGCGCCGCGCCGACGACGAGCAGCAGGATATCCTTCCACGCCTTGCCCTCCGGAGCCGGCTCCGGCTCATCCTTCTGCGCCTCGAGCTTCCTGCCCGCCTTGCGCGAGGTGATTATCAGCGCGAACATATACGCGACGAAGACGAGCAGCAGGCCTATGCCCATCAGACGCGAGAAATACCCGGTCGTGTACGCGACCGCCGCGTAAGCCGCCGCGGCCGCGAAGAAGAACGCGAGCGGCAGGCGGAGCGTCTTCTTATCGACGTCCGACGGACGCACCGCCATAGTCACCGCGGAGATAAGCGCGGTGTTGCAGATTATCGAGCCGATGGCGTTTCCGTAGGCGGTGGCGCTGTGTCCCTCGAACGCCGCGGTGACGGAGACCATCACCTCCGGCAGCGTGGTGCCTATCGAAACGACCGTCGCGCCGATGACGAGCTCCGACATTTTCAGCCGCCGCGCGACGCCGACGGCGCCGTCGACGAACCAGTCGCCTCCGAATATCAGCATCACGAGCCCCAGAATAAACAGTAAAACGGCAACAAGCATACAGTTTCCCTTTCTCAAGCCGCACGGCAAGGTGAGACTCTGCGGCGGGCGCTTACGCGCCGCCCCCGATGCCTGTTGCCACCGATTTTAATTCCGTGGGTTATTTCGGTAGTATTATAACCGCTCGCCGCCGTTTTGTCAAGACGGCGTGTAAATCCGTTATATTATTTGAAAAAAATCGTTGACAAATCGGTTTCTTTGCGATATAATACTCTGGCTGTGGAAAACACCACGGTATCCTTGCTTCCGAAAGGAAGCCATAAGTCCAAAAGGAGGTGCAATTATGTCAAAGATCAAGAACAACTACGAAGCTATGTTCGTCATCGACTGCGATCTCGACAGCAAGGAAGAAAACGCTACCGCCAATCTGGTGGCGAAATTCAAATCCTTCATCGAGGAGAACGCCGAGAACGTCGAGCTCGAGGAGTGGGGCATGCGCAAGCTCGCTTATCCGATCAACTACAAGGACAGCGGCTATTACTGCGTCTGCAGATTCACCAGCGAGACCGAGTTCCCCGCCGAGCTGGAGCGTAACTTCAACATCAACGAGAACATCATCCGCTATCTCGTCATCAAGCTTGAGAAATAAGGGAGGAAACGATAATGATTAACAAGGTCATTCTCATGGGCCGCCTCGTGGCCGATCCCGAGCTCAAGCGCACGCAGAGCGACGTGCCCGTCGTCTCCACGCGCATCGCCGTTGACCGCGATTTCAAATCCGCGAGCGGCGAGCGTCAGGCCGATTTCATCGATATCGTATGCTGGCGCGAAAGAGCGGAGTTCGTCTCCCGCTATTTCCGCAAGGGCAACATGATCGCCGTCGTCGGCTCGCTGCAGAGCCGCCAGTTCGAGACCAAGGACGGTCAGAAGCGTACCGCCTATGAGGTCGTCTGCGATCAGGTATCCTTCACCGGCGAAAGAGCCAACAACGCTCCCGCCGCCGGCGGAAGCTACGCGCCCCGTCAGGATTCGCCCGCTCCGGAGTTCAGCGCTCCCGGCGGCGACGACTTCGAGGAAGTCGACGACGACAGCCAGCTGCCCTTCTGAGGCAGCCCCACATTCTACAACCAAGGAGTGTTATAAATGGAAAAAGAGAACACCGCGCCGCGCTTCTCCAAGAAGCCCCGCAAAAAGGTCTGCGCCTTCTGCGTCGACCGCGTCGATTACATCGACTATAAGGACGTCGGCAAGCTCCGCAAGTACATTTCCGAGAGAGCGAAGATCCTGCCCCGCAGGACCACCGGCACCTGCGCTTATCATCAGACTCAGCTGACCACCGCGATCAAGAGAGCCCGCCACTGCGCGCTGCTCCCCTACGTCAACAACTGAGCGAAAGCAAAACGCAAACACCTCCGATTTCGGTCGGGGGTGTTTTTTGTATATTCAAACGCTCGGCGGCGAAAACTACCTTTGAATGAAACGGGGTGGTTTTACGGATAAACAGCGTTACGGGGAGCTCGTCAAGCGCGGGTCGCCGCCGTCGCCGAAGGTGAAGAACACGCTCTGCGCTTTCGCCGTCGGAGGCGCGCTCTGCGCCGCCGCGGAGGGAGTAAAGACGCTGCTCTCCTCCTTCATCGCGGACGAAAGCGCGGTGAGCAAGTGGGTGACGATAATCATGATCTTCGCCGGCTGCGCGCTGACGGCGGCCGGACTTTACGACGATATGGCGAAGTTCGCCGGCGCGGGCACGCTCGTGCCGATAACCGGCTTCGCCAACGCCGTCACCTCCCCCGCGATGGAGTACCGCCGCGAAGGGATAGTCACCGGCACGGCGGTGGGGATGTTTTCGATCGCCGGTCCGGTCATCGTCTTCGGCGTCGGCGCGAGCGTCGTCTACGGCGTGATAATTTACGCCTTCGGGCTTTATTGAGGCGGATATGGGAAGAAACGAACTTATGAGATTTCGCTCCGCGCCCTCGGTAGCGGGCTTCTCCGTCGTAGGCAAAAAGGAGGGCGAAGGCCCGCTCGGCTCCCTGTTTGACGTCGTCTGCGACGACCCGCTCGCGGGCGAGGACACCTGGGAGGAGGGGGAAAGCCGCATCCAGCAGCTCGCGCTTGACGGCGTCTTCGCGAAGGCGGGGCTCGACGCGGAACAGGTCGACTGCGTTTTCGGCGGCGACCTGCTGAACCAGTGCACCGCGACTTCCTACGCCGTGCGCGGCACGTCGCTGCCCTTCTTCGGGCTTTACGGTGCCTGCTCCACCTGCGCGGAGGGGCATATGCTCGCCGCCGCGGCTGTGGACGCCGGATACGCGGCGCACGCCGCTTCCGTCGCCTCGTCGCATTTCTGCTCGGCGGAGCGGCAGTTCCGCTTCCCGCTCGAATACGGCGGGCAGCGCACGCCCACGGCGCAGTGGACGGCGACGGCGGCGGGAGCGTTTCTGTTTTCGCCGCACTCGGAGCCGCCGTACGCGGTTTCCGCGCTGCCCGGCAGGATAATCGACATGGGCGTGACGGATATGGCGAACATGGGCGCGGCGATGGCGCCCGCGGCGGCGGACACGCTGTGCCGCTTCTTCCGCGCGAGCGGGATCGCGCCCTCCGAATGCGACGCGATAGTCACCGGCGACCTCGGCGCCGTCGGCTCGGAGCTTCTCGCGGAGCTGATGAAGGAAGAGGGCTTCGGCCTCGCGGGCAGGCATTACGACTGCGGCGCGATGCTCTACGACCGCGAAAAGCAGGACGTCCACGCGGGTGGCAGCGGCGCTGGGTGTTCCGCGGCGGTCGCGGCGGCGTATTTCCTGCCGCTGCTGGCGCGGGGAAAGCTCAAGCGCGTCGTCTTCGCCGCCACCGGCGCGCTGATGAGTCCGCTGCGCGTCAATCAGGGCGAAACGATCCCCGCGATCGCGCATCTGGTTTGCTTTGAGAGTTAGCGGAGCGCCGACGCCTGTCATTCCGAGGAGCAAAGCGACGAGGAATCCCCCTCCATACCACTACTGCGAAAGGAAGGGGGTCCCTCGCCCTTCGGGCTCGGGATGACAGATCGCGGCGCAGGCGCGATAATTCGCGGGCGATTGATAATCGCCCTTACGGCGCTTTTTTCGAAACGGCACGCTTTGGAGGTGGATATGGTCTTTTTATACGCGTTTCTCATCGGCGGGGCGATATGTGCCGTCGGGCAGCTGCTGATAGACTTCACGAAGCTGACTCCGGCACGGATACTCGTCAGCTTCGTAGTTGCGGGGCTGGCGCTGACCGCGGTCGGCGTCTACGCGCCGCTCGTCGACTTCTCCGGCTGCGGCGCGACGCTGCCGATAACCGGCTTCGGCTATGCGCTCGCGAAGGGCACGCAGGAAGCGGTGCGGCAGTACAGCCTGCTCGGCGCGCTGACCGGCGGCTTCACCTCCGTCGCCGGAGGGCTCGGCGCGGTCGTTTTATTCGCGCTGCTCGCCGCGCTGCTCTTTAAGCCGCGCGAGAAGAAATAAAGACAGCAAAAGAGCGTTCCGATCGGAACGCTCTTTTCATCATATATTTACAACTCCGTTAATCCCTGTCAAATCCTTCTGTCCAACCCATCTTATTTATTATCCATTCGGTAATGCCGAAATCGTCTCTGTCCAAATAATCATATTTTTCGGCGCTCGTTTCCAAAACTCTTTGGGCCTCTTCTATAGTATCATAAAAACCCAAATAACCTTCTATATCTTCTGAAGGAAACTTCCCGATATGTGAGTAATAAGGAGAATAAAGTGTGTCACAGTTATCCGGATAATCTAGCAGCCTGATATAAAAACCGTTATCGTATTCAGAAAACCCGCTTTGCTTTTTATAATGCTCTATCGCGCGCTCTGTTCTTTCCATCGAATTGAAAACGCCGAGCGCAAAACCGTTTTCAACGGGTGCATTACGCTCATCGGAATCAACGTATTCAAACGCTAAATAATAAAGCATGCCCTCACCTCATCAATACAGATAAAATATGATCCCGATATACTGCAGCACGCTCGCGGCGACGACGAACAGATGGAACACCGAGTGGATATATCTGTGCGGCTTCTTGCCGAGCGCGGCGACGCCGTAGAATATCGTGCCTACCGTATACATAACTCCGCCGGCGAGTATCCACAGGAACCCCGGAAGAGTCAGCGCGCGTATCGCGACCGGTCCGGTGAAGACGATGCACCAGCCCATCAGGATATACAGCACCATCGACACCGCGCGGTAGCGTTTCAGGTCGATGGAGTTGAATACGATGCCGAGCGCCGCGCACGCCCACACGCCTCCGAATATCCCCCAGCCGAGCCATACCGACTCGCGCATAAGTCCGGTAAGCGAGATCGGCGTGTACGTTCCCGCGATGAGCAGGTATATCGTGCAGTGGTCGATTATCTGAAAGACCTTTTTCGCCGTCAGCGGCTTCAGCCCGTGATACAAGCTCGACATCGTGTAAAGCACGATAAGCGAGACACCGTAGACCGCCGCTCCGGCTACGTCGATCGCGCCGCCGTAAGCCGCCGCCTTCAGCACGCAGGTAACGAGCGCGACAATTCCGAATCCGCCGCCGACTATGTGCGAGACCATATTGAATATTTCTTCGCCGCGGGTGTAATCCGGCAGCTTGCGTTCTTTAAGTTTTATGCGTTTCAATTACGTTACGTCCCCCGGGCAGCGTCAGTTATCGCGCTTGAACCTGCCCTTGTAGTATTTGAAGTTATCCTCGGTACCGACGACCTCGCCCTCGAAGCGCGCGGCAAAGTCGCCCTCCTTGACGAACTTCGCGGTGATGCGGCAGGGACCGGCGTCGTTCACGTAATCCAGCGTCAGCGTCATTGTCGCGAAGTCGAGCGTGCCGGTCGCGGGATAAAGATTCTCCTGATCCTTTTTGCCGATCCTGATATGCGAATGTATCGTGGAAGAAATCTTGCCGTCCGCCGAGATCGAGTCGATGCTGAATTCGATGCGAAGATTCATCGTGGAGGTTTTGCTCCACTTCCATTCGTCGCCGCGCCAGAGACCGCCGATATCCCAGCTCATGCTGAAATCCTTGCCGTATGAGT
Organism: Clostridia bacterium; assembly: GCA_017438525.1. NCBI lineage: Bacteria > Bacillati > Bacillota > Clostridia > Clostridia bacterium. The sequence goes on along the minus strand of JAFRVI010000074.1, from coordinate 4,321 downwards.
AACCGTCGACCGCCCATTTGCCGCCCGCGTAAGCGAACTTTATCTGCAGCTCGCCGGAGGCGATGACGTAGCCGGCGTCCGCCTTGATATCGACGCTGACGACGGAGGTCTGATCGCGCTTGCTGAACTCCACCTTTTTGACGGTGCATTCGCCGTAAGGCACGCTCTCGTGGTTGGGCAGGTCTTCGTAGCCGACCTTTGTCTGATCGACGCCGGATACCGCCTTCGCGGTCCATTCGGTATGCTCGGAGATAACCACACCTGCGAAAACGTCCTGCGCGTCATAAACAACGGTGCACGGCAGAGTCACCGCGACGTAATCGTTGCTGACGGTCACGTCGCAGGAATACACGCTGCCGTCCGCAAGCTCCGTCGTTTCTTTGCTGTCGACCTCCGTGACCGCAAAACCGTCAACTCCGATATAGCTGCGATCCACCCACTCGAACACCGCGCTGACGACTCTGCCGTCGGCGTTGAGATCGTCGCGTATCCTGCGTTCGCGTTTGCTCATACAGCCGGAAAGCGCGAGCAGCGACAGGGTAATAGCGCAGAGCAGTATGACCGAAATATGTCTTTTCATAACTTTCATATGATCACCTCTCCGTTAACCGTCAATAGAAATACGGGAACTCGGTGAAAACGAATCTGCCTCCCACCGGCTCCGCGATGAACTCGAACGTCGCGTCCCCGGTCGGCTCGAGCGTGACCGGATCGGCGAAGGTCACGGACGCGGTGTATATCAGCTTCCTGCCCTCGATCCTGCCCTTGTCGATATCCGCTCTGATGACCGCCTTGTCCGCGCCGCGCGGGAAGTGCCGCGTGTAAAGGTAGCCGTCTTCCTCGATGTAGTACCCGCGGGAAAGCAGCTCGTTGACTATCGCGGGGCTGAATATCCCGAGCAGATAATCGCGGAAGTCGTCATATCTGCGGAACTCCTCATCCTCAACGAGATAGGCGTTTTCGGTATGTTTCGCGGGGATGTCATAGATCCAGCCGAGCAAATTCAGCTCGAACCAGGAGTACGCCTCCATCGCTTTACCGAAGAAGCCCTCCGGCACCTCGGGCAATTCGCCTTCGGCGTCGACAGTGTAAGTCGGGTCGACGCAGCAGCTCGAGCTGCTCTCCGGCTCGGACGAAGCGGGCGCGGACGAAGCCGGCTCCGCCGCCTTGCCGCAGCCGCCGAGCGCGGCGAAAACGAGCAGGACCGCCGCAAGCAGTACTGCGAGCGTTCGCGTGTTCTTCATCGGCGTCACCTCCGCTCCGGTTTTTCTCGTGTATATTATATCAAAACCGCGCGCGAAAATCAATAGCGGGAGCAAATTCCCCGTTTTGCGCGCCCAAACGCAAAAAACGCTTGACAAGCGGGAGTTTTTCTGCTATTATCCTTTTATTATAAAGGCAACGACGGAGAAAAAGGAACACGCATAACCGTTACAGAGAGCCGCCGGAAGGTGCGAGGCGGCACGGCGCGTTTTTCCGCGCTCGCTCCCGAGCCGCCGGACGAAAGGCGAAAGCCGAGTAAAGCCGGTCGGGTCCGCCCGTTACAGCGGTACGGCTGTATGGCCTGAGCGGGCGGCGGAAGCCGTCAATAAGAGTGGTACCGCGGAAGCTGCGCTTTCGTCTCTTATGATAAGGGATGAAAGCGTTTTTTGTTAGACCGGTCACGGCAAACCTTCTATCCCTCCGGAAAGGATTGATCATTATGAAACTCTCATTCTCAACGCTCGGATGCCCCGACTTCGACTGGTCGGACATCTGCTCGACGGCGAAGGACTTCGGCTTCGCGGGAATCGAGCTGCGCGGACTCGGCGCGGACATCTTCTCGGTCAACGCCAAGCCCTTCCGCGCCGAAAACGTCGACGTGACTATCGAGCAGCTGAAAAAGCTGCGGCTGGAGATATGCTGCATCTCCTCCGGCTGCGCTCTGAAATATCCCGAACGCCGCGAAGAAGCGATAAACGAGCTGACGCAGTATATCGAGCTCGCCGGACGGCTCGGCTGCCCCTATATCCGCATACTCGGCGACGAAAAGGCGTTCCCCGACGGCGAGGTCGACGACGAGGTCGTGCTCTCCGCGCTGACCGAGCTGATACCGCTGGCGGAGGAAAAGGGCGTAACGCTGCTGGTCGAAACGAACGGCGTTTACGCCGACACCGCGCGCCTGACGCGCCTGCTTGCGCGCATCGAGAGCGACAACGTCGGCGCGCTGTGGGATATCCACCACCCCTACCGCTTCTTCGGCGAAAGCCCCGAAACGACGGTGCAGAACCTCGGCGCCTTCATCAAGCACACCCACATAAAGGACTCCGTCATGGTAGACGGCAAGGTCGAATACCGCCTTATGGGCGAGGGCGACCTGCCGATCGAGGATATAATGCTCGCGCTGCGCTCGGTCAACTACGAGGGCTATATCTCCCTCGAATGGCTCAAGCGCTACGCGCCCTACCTGAGCGACGCGGGCATCGTCTTCCCGCACTTCGCCAACTTCATGTCGCAGTATATGGACGGCGCGGGCGTCACCGGCCGCCTTCAGGACGACAACCGCCACGCCGGCAAGTATATCTGGCCGAAGGAAACGCTGATAGACCTGACCTTCCCGCAGGTGCTCGACCGCATCTGCGAGGAGTTCCCGGAGCAGTACGCCTTCCGCTACACCGAATGCGACTACACGCGCACCTACCCCGAGTTCCGCGAGGACGTCGACACCTTCGCGCGTGCGCTGATCGCGCTCGGAGTCAAGCCCGGCGACCACGTCGCGATATGGGCGACGAACGTTCCTCAGTGGTATATAACCTTCTGGGCGACGGTAAAGATCGGCGCCGTGCTCGTCACGGTCAACACCGCCTACAAGATACACGAGATCGAATACCTGCTGCGCCAGTCGGACACCCACACCCTCGTCATGATTGAATCGATGAAGGACTGCGACTACGCGGGGATCATCCGCGAGCTCTGCCCCGAGCTTGAAAATCACGAGAAGGGCAAGCCGCTGCACGCGCGCCGTCTGCCCTTCCTGCGCAACATAATTACGGTTGATTATTCGATGAAAGGGTGCTATACTTGGGAGGAGGCAAACGCGCTCTCCGAACAGGTCTCCGTTTCCGAAGTCTTCCGCCGCGCCGCCGCCGTCCACAAGGACGACGTCTGCAATATGCAGTACACCTCCGGCACGACCGGCTTCCCGAAGGGCGTTATGCTCACCCACTACAACATAGTCAACAACGGCAAGGCGATCGGCGACTGCATGGATCTCTCCACCGCCGACAGAATGATGATACAGGTGCCGATGTTCCACTGCTTCGGTATGGTGCTGGCGATGACCGCGAGCATCACCCACGGCGTCACGATGTCGCCCATCCCCGCCTTCTCGCCGCGGAAGGGACTCAACTGCATCAACAAGGAGAAGATAACCGCCTTCCACGGCGTGCCGACGATGTTCATAACCATGCTCGCGCACCCGGACTTCCCGACCACCGACTTCTCACATATGCGCACCGGAATCATGGCGGGCAGCCCCTGCCCGATAAAGGTCATGCGCGAGGTCATCGAGAAGATGCATATGCCCGAGATCTGCATCACCTACGGGCAGACGGAGGCGTCCCCTGCCTGCACGATGAGCAAGACGACCGACAGCATCGAAACGCGCGTAAACACCGTCGGCGGCGACATCTACGGCGTTTCCTGCCGCATAGTCGATCCGGAAACGAACAAGGAAGTGCCCGTCGGAGTCGACGGCGAATTCGTTGCGCGCGGCTACAACATAATGAAGGGCTACTACAAGATGCCGCAGGCGACCGCCGCGGCGATAGACGAGGACGGCTGGCTCCACACCGGCGACCTCGCCCGCAAGCTGCCCGACGGCAACTACAAGATCACCGGCCGCATAAAGGATATGATCATCCGCGGCGGCGAGAACATCTACCCGAAGGAGATCGAGGACTTCATCTACACCCATCCGAAGGTGAGCGACGTGCAGGTCATCGGCGTTCCGAGCAAGGACTACGGCGAGGAGATAATGGCCTGCGTCATCCTCAAGGAGGGCGAGACCGCCGACGCCGAGGAGATAAAGGACTACGTCCGCACCCACATGGCGAAGCACAAGACGCCGAGCTACGTCGTCTTCGTAGACAGCTTCCCGATGAACGCCGCCGGCAAGATACTCAAATACAAGATGCGCGAGCAGGCGGTGGAGCTGCTGAAGCTCCAGGAGGCTAACTCCATCGAGACCGCGTAAACCGCTCCGCGACCAAATACTCCCGTAAAGGAGAGCTTATCCGATGGATAAGAGCAAAATCAGAAACTTCTGCATAATCGCCCACAT
>JAFRVI010000073.1 GCA_017438525.1 Clostridia bacterium | reverse complement strand
TCCTATGAAGTATCGAAATCTCCTTGATGCGATAGAAAACCTCAACAATTACAAATAATGCATAGGCCTTGATGAGAAAGACATTTGCTCTGCGTTACGAAATTTAACGATAACCCCGATTTTGCTGAAATAGCAATCTTTTAGCCAGAAAACGAAAGGACACGCGATTGCGTGTCCTTTTTGTTACTACTTGTTCGATTTTATTTTTCGCTTTGGCGCCTGCTCGTTTCTGTTATTCCGAGCTCGCGGTTGACGCGGTGCTTTATCATATCGAGCGCGACGATGTTGCGGCCGCCTTCGGGAATGATTATGTCCGCAAACTTCTTGCTCGGCTCGACGTACATTTCGTGCATCGGCTTGACGGTGCCCAGATACTGCGTGACGACCGAATCGAGCGTGCGCTTGCGCTCCTTGACGTCGCGTATTATCCTGCGGATGATGCGGACGTCAGCGTCGGTATCGACGAATATCTTTATATCCATCAGGTCGCGGAGCTGCTTTTCCGCAAGGACGAGGATGCCGTCGATTATAAGCACGTCGTTCGGTTCGACGCGGCGGACCTCGTCGCTGCGGTCGTGGACCTTGTAGTCGTAGACCGGACAGTCGACGGCTCTGCCTTCGCGCAGAAGGCGCAGGTGTTCCGCCATCAGATCGGTATCAAACGCGTCCGGGCAGTCGTAGTTTATCCTCGTGCGCTCCTCATAGGTTATATCGTGGTGCGCTTTGTAATAGTCGTCGTGGCGCAGGACCGTCACCTTGTCGCCGAATTCCTCGACGAGACGCCGCGCTATAGTGCTTTTTCCGCTGCCGGAGCCGCCGGCGATGCCGATAATGAGCATTGTTTTTCCTTCTTCCCTTCCGAACTGCCTCTCGTTTATCTCACCGTCTTGTAAATCAGCGGCTTCTTCTCGGGCGGCGCGTCCGAAATCACGAACGCCGCGCGGATATCCGCCTCCGCCTGCGGAAGCGAGTCTTCGCGCGCCGTGTAAAGCGTGCACAGCGGCTCGCCGGCGGCGACGGAGTCGCCCACGGTCTTGCGGAGCACCACGCCGGCGCCGAAGTCTATCGCGTCCTCCTTCGACGCCCTGCCGGCGCCGAGAAGCACGCTCGCCATACCGATCCGGAGCGCGTCCACGGCGCTCACAAAGCCGCTCTTTTCGCTGACGACGTCGTGCACGAACGGCTCGCGCGGGAAACGCGACGGGTCGTCGATATACCCAACGTCGCCGCCCTGCGCGGCGATCCATTCCCTCATTTTCGCGAACGCCCTGCCGCTGTCAAGCGACTCTTCCGCGCGCGCGACCGCTTCTTCTATCGGTATCTCAAGCGCGAGCGAAGCCATATTCGACGCGAGCGCGATGCAGATCTCGCGCAGCGGGCCGCGCGTTTCGCCGCGAAGCACCGAGAGCGCTTCCTTGATCTCGAGCGCGTTGCCGACCGCCCTGCCGAGCGGCGTATCCATATCCGTCAGCAGCGCGGCGACGTTCCTGCCGCAGCGCTTGCCTATCTTCACCATCTCACGCGCGAGCGTTTCCGCTTCCTCCGGCGTTTTCATGAACGCGCCGCTGCCGACCTTCACGTCGAGCACTATCGAATGCGATCCGGCGGCGAGCTTTTTGCTCATGATGCTGGAGACCATCAGCGGTATGCAGTCGACGGTCGCGGTCACGTCGCGCAGCGCGTAGAGCTTCTTATCCGCGGGCGTCATGTTCCCGCTCTGCCCGACGACGACTATCCCGACGCGTTCCGCCTGCGCGATGAATTCCTCCGCGGAGAGCGAGGTGCGGTAGCCGGGGATGGATTCGAGCTTGTCGACCGTGCCTCCGGTGTGGCCGAGGCCCCTGCCGGACATCTTCGTGACGACCGCGCCGAGCGAAGCCGCGAGCGGAGCGACGATGAGCGAGGTCTTGTCGCCGACGCCTCCGGTGCTGTGCTTATCGGCGGTCAGCGTTCCGAAGCGCGAGAGGTCTACCGTGTCGCCCGATTTCGCCATCGCGTCGGTCAGCGTCGCGGTCTCCTCCTCCGTCATTCCTCTGAAGCATATCGCCATCGCCAGCGCGGACGCCTGATAATCCGGTATTTCGCCGGCGACGTAGCCGTCGATGAAGAAGCGTATTTCTTCCGCGGTCAGTTCGCCGCCCATACGCTTCTTGTAGATGATGTCATACATACGCATACCGCGCACCTCCAGACAGGTCGGAATCGGGGACGGCGGCGCCGTCCCCGATCGTTGCGAAAAGAACTACCGCATGCCCTTGTCGTAGGGTATGCCTTCCGCCTTCGGCGCGCGCGACTTCTTGGACGTGAGCGCGAGCACGACGAGCGAGATAACGTAAGGCAGCATATTGTAGATGCTGCTCGGGATGTTGAGCGCCTTCAGGAAGCCGATGCCGTCGTATACGTTCGACAGCGCACGGAAAAGTCCGAACAGCAGCGCCGAAAGCGCGATACGCTGCGGCTTCCACTGGCCGAAGATCATGACGGCGAGCGCGAGGAAGCCGAAACCGGCGACACCGTATTCAAACTTCCACTCGCTGACGCCGGACGTGATGTAGACGATGCCGCCGAGTCCGCCGAGCAGACCGGAGATCATCACGCCGGAGTAGCGCATCTTATAGACGCTGATGCCGACGCTCGCGGCCGCCTGCGGATGCTCGCCGCAAGCCATAAGGCGCAGGCCGAACTTCGTCTTGTAAAGCAGGACGTACGCGGCGGCGAGGGCTATCACCGTCACCAGCATGAACCAGTTGAACTCGAAGCTCCCGATGTTGACGATAAACGCCTTCTTCTGCGCGATATAGGTCAGAGTCGCGGAGGGCTTGTCGGGGTTCGCGGCGATGTTTATCGCCTTGACGATGACCGTCGCCGCGGCGACCGCGAGCATATTCATCGCGGTTCCGACTATAGTCTGATCCGCTTTGAAGTTGACACTCGCGACCGCGAGGAGCAGAGAGTAAACGAGTCCGGCGAGCATCGAGATAAGGATGACCATTATGATCATCGCCGGCGCCGGAAGGTTCGGCATAAAGTGCATGGTAAGCGCACCGCCGAGGGCGCCGATCACCATCGTGCCTTCAAGGCCGAGGTTGATTACGCCGGAATGCTCCGAGAAGCAGCCGCCCAGCGCGACCAGGATCAGTACGGATGAATAAAGCAGAGTGTATTGCAGGAGCAGCAGCATTACTCATCGCCTCCTTTCCCGGATTCCTCAACAACGACGGCGGTATCGGTTCCCGGCATGGGCTCCTGATGCCCGCTCGCCGCGCGTTTTTCTTCACTGCGTGCGATGCTCTTGTTCATCATGAACTTGATGAAGAGAACGAATCCGCAGAGGTAAATGATTATCGACGATATCAGGTCGGATATCTCCGAGCTGTAGGTCATCTTGTCGACGTACGCGCCGCCTTCGGTTATGTGCTGGATGAAGAAGGACGAAAGCAGGCATCCGATCGGGTTGAGCCCGCCGAGGAACGCCGCCGCGATTCCGTTGAAGCCCATCGACGGGACGGACGACAAGCTGCAGTGCCACTGCTCGTAACCGGTCAGGTAGAACATCGAGGCGCCGAGCGCGGCGAGCGCGCCGCCGATCGCGATAGTCACGATGATGTTGCGCTTCTCCGCCATGCCGGCGTACTTCGCGGCGTTCTTGTTGAAGCCGGTCGCTTTCAACTCATAACCGAACTTTGTCTTATCGAGAATGATATAGACGGCTACGGCTATGATTATCGCAAGCGGGATCGCTATCGTTACGTATCTGTTGTCGCTGAAAAGCTTGTCCAGTCCGAGCGAGGGAATCATCGATCTTATGCTCTTTCTCGAAATATCAACCGTGTAGGGACTTGTGCTTTCCTTGACGTTCGTCAGCAGCATATTGACCGCGTACAGCGATATCCAGTTGAACATTATTCCGCTGATGACCTCGTTGACGTTACGGTATGCTTTGAGGACGCCGATTATCGCTCCCAGAAGGCCGCCGGCGATGAGCGCGAGCAGCATGCAGAGCCACCACGGAAGTCCCCACGCCAGCGCCGCGTAAAGCGAAATGCCGACGCCGATGCAGTACTGCCCCGCCGCGCCGATGTTGAACAGCCCCACCTTGTAGCAGAACAGGATCGACAGCGAGCACATGATAAGCGGAGCGGTCTTGACCAGGGTATTGCCCAGATACTTGAGCGTAAGGCGACCGTTCGGGCGGTTAAAGAAGTTCTTGAGCAGGTCGGTGATGCCCTTCCACGCGCCGTCCGGCTTGATTATCAGCAGCACTATGAAGCCGATGACAAGGCCGATGATTATGCAGAGCAGCGACGCGATTATAGACTGAAACGCGTTGCTCTTCGCTATTGAACGCAGTTTATTCTTCATCCTTCACCGCTCCTCTCTTTGCTCCGGCCATATACAGACCGAGCTCTTCGACGGTGGTCGTCTTCGGGGTGAGTTCGCCGACGATCTCGCCCTCGTACATGACGAGGATGCGGTCGGAAAGACTCATGACCTCCTCGAGCTCGAGAGAAACGAGCAAGACCGCTCTGCCAGCGTCGCGCTGCGCGACAAGCTGGCGGTGTATGTTCTCGATAGCGCCGACGTCGAGTCCGCGGGTTGGCTGTACGGCGATTATAAGGTCGGAGTCTCTGTCGAGCTCGCGGGCGACTATCGCCTTCTGCTGATTTCCGCCGGACATGCTTCTCGCGGGAGTCGCGGAGCCCTGTCCGGAGCGGACGTCGAACTGCTCGATGAGCTTATCGGAATACTCCCTGATATTCGCCTTGCGAAGCATGCCGTTCTTCGTAAACTCCGGCTCGAAGTAACGCTGGAGTACCATATTGTAGTCGAGCGGATAGTCGAGCACGAGGCCGTGCTTGTGCCTGTCCTCGGGGATGTGGCTCCAGCCGGACGTGATGCGCTTTCTGATAGAGCGGTGTGTAACGTCTTCGCCTTTGTAGAGTATTCTGCCGGCTCTGACCGGTTCAAGTCCGGAAATGCCGTAAACGAGCTCCGTCTGGCCGTTGCCGTCGATTCCGGCGATGCAGACGATCTCGCCGCGGCGGACGTTGAATGAAACGCCCTTGACAGCGTCGCTGTCGTGGACTCTGCTCTTGACGTGTACGCCGTCGAGCTCGAGCATGACTTCGCCCGGCTTCGCGGGCGCCTTGGCGACGGTGAATTCGACGTCTCTGCCGACCATCATTCTGGAAAGCTCTTCCTTGGTGGTATTCTTGACCTCGACGGTACCTATGTACCTTCCCTTGCGGAGCACGGAGCAGCGGTCGGCGACCTCCATTATCTCGTTGAGCTTATGCGAGATGAAGAGTATCGACTTGCCCTCCGCCGCGAGACTGCGCATTATCTGCATCAGCTCGGTTATCTCCTGCGGAGTGAGCACCGCGGTCGGCTCGTCGAAGATAAGTATGTCGTTTTCGCGGTAGAGCATCTTAAGTATCTCGGTGCGCTGCTGCATACCGACGGATATATCCTCGATGAGCGCGTCGAGATTTACGTAAAGCCCGTAACGCTCGGAGAGTTCTTTAACCTTCGCGCGCGCTTCGTCTTTAAGCAGGAAGCCCGCCCTGCAGGGCTCAACTCCGAGCATGATGTTGTCGAGCACCGTGAAACATTCGACGAGCTTGAAGTGCTGATGCACCATTCCGATGCCGAGCGCGTTGGCGTCGTTCGGGTCCTTTATGCTGACGGGCTCGCCGTTCATTCTTATTTCGCCCTCCTCGGGCTGATACAGACCGAAAAGCACCGACATAAGCGTCGACTTTCCGGCTCCGTTTTCGCCCAGGAGCGCGTGTATTTCTCCCTTTTTCAACTGGAGAGTGATATCGTCATTGGCGATGATACCGGGGAACCGCTTCGTAATATGCAGCATTTCGACAGCATACGGCTGTTCCACTTCACATCTCCCCTTTCAATCAATAAATAAACAGGTAAACGAGGAGCGTTCTCGCTTGTAATGCGAAAGGCAGGGGCGCCCTTCCGGACACCCCTGCCTTCTTAAAACTCTGTGTCCACCGAATCGGCAGGATCTCAGATCCGCATTTTATGAACGTTCAGATTATTTGATATTGCCCTGATCGTCAACCGTAACGGCGGTAACGGCAGGCATCTTGTCGATGGCATTGGAAACCTTGACGCTTCCGTCGAACATCTTGCCGACAAGCGTTACGTAGTCTTCCTTGGTGAACTTACCGTCCGCCCACTGAGTGGAGTCATAGGGGATCTGGACGTAATTCTTCTCGACTTCGGTGCCGCTGATAAGACCGAGGGTCTCGATCTTGCCCTTGTAGTTATCCCACTTGTCGTTGATGATGATGTCCTTAAGAGCATCATAGGTGGCGGGATAGAGGCCCTTCATAGCGGAGGTAACGGTGATGCCTGCGCCGTATTTGCCGTCGATGATCGCGGCCTGGTCGACGTCAACGCCGATGACCTTACCGCCGACCTTCTGAGCGGCCTCGGCAGCGGAAATGTAGATGCCGCCGCCGCACGCGAAGACGACTTCGGTGCCGGCCTGATACCAGGTGTCCATCTTGGCGGTGATGTCGGCGTCGCCGAAGAACTGTCCGCCGTAAACGTACTTGATCTCGGGCTTCACGCCGAGCTCTGCCGCCGCGGCGTCAGCGCCCTGAACGAAGCCGAAGCCGTAACGGACGACCGCCGGAACAGCCATTCCGCCGAGGAATCCGAGCTTGGTGTAGCCCAGCTTGACGGCAGCGTAGCCGGCCATGTATCCGCACAGCTCTTCCTGATAAATGGCGCAGTAGACGTTGCTCATGTCAACGTACTTGGCGAGATCCCAGTTATCGGGGTTGTAGTCGTACTGTTCGCCCGCGGCGGCGACGCCCGCTTCAAGCAGGTCGCCCTTCGCGACGTCCAGCGCGACGAACTTGACGTCCGGATAATCCTTCGCGGCTTCGACAATGGCGCCGCCGAAAGCGTAACCGGGCATTACGATGACGTTGTAACCTTCACCGGCGGCCTGCTCGATCATGGCGACGCGGTCAGCCGTGGAGTCGCCGGCGGGCTTTTTGTAGGTGAACTCAACTTTGTTTTCGTCACAGAACGCTTTGCATGCCTCGTAGGTGGTCTGGTTGAAGGACTCGTCGGTGATGTCGCCGTAATCGGTGATCATCGCAACCTTGTAGCTGCTGCCGGCGGGTTCGTCGCCCGAACCGTTGGTGTTCGCTTCTTCCTTGCCGCAGCCGACGAACAGTACGCAGCACATGGCAAGAGCGAGAATTAACGCGAGAACTCTTTTCATTACTTTCTCCTCCTTGATTTTCGGATAACGGGTTCACCCGCCTCCGAAAATAATTCTATCCTAAAAGGGCGAAAAAATCAATAGATTTTTACAAAAATTGTCAAATATTTGTCTTATTTTTTTCACAAATTGCAACAACCGCCATAAAAACACATCAAACGAAAATAATAAAAAACGCCCGTCCGCGCTGCAGCGAAAACGGGCGTTTCCTTCGCTATTCCTCCATTTGTCTGCCGATGAACTGCGCGGCGGTCTGGATGAGCTTAACGTCCGTTTCGGACGGCGGCTTCCCCTCCTCCCGCACCATGCATACGCTGCCTACGACGTCTCCCCCGCTGACGATCGGCGAAACGACGGACGCGGTCTTGTCAACGCCGTCGACGATGCTGACGAGATTCTCCGAATCGCGCCTCACGACGTAGTGTACTCGGCTCTCCATCAGCGTTTCGAGACTGTCCGCGACCGGCTTGCCGATAAGGTCGCGTTTTGAGCCGCCGGCGACGGCGACGACGGTGTCGCGGTCGGTTATGACCGTCTGGTATCCGCTCGCGCGGTGCAGCACCTCGGCGTACTGCTCCGCAAAGCGCGTCATTTCCCCGACCGGCGAATACTTCTTGAAGATGATCTCCCCGTCGTTGTCGGTGAAGATCTCGAGCGGCTC
>JAFRVI010000072.1 GCA_017438525.1 Clostridia bacterium | reverse complement strand
GGCGTCTGCGCCGCCGAGCCACCTCCCTCGTCAGAGGGAGGTCTTATTCGCGCTTGCATCACGGGAACAGGTGCGGCGCCTTCTTCCTTACATTGTATTCAATATACTCACACACGCCACGGAGATTATCATCAATATCAGTATTACATATCCGCAGGACTGTCAAGTCCTGTTTCTCCAGATACTCAGTGCGGACGGCATCCTTCGCCGCCTGTTCGTCTGTGTAGTGCCCTCCCCCGTCGAGCTCAATGACAAGCTTTGCTTTCGCACAGTAGAAATCCGCTATGTAGTTCCCTATCGCCTTTTGGCGCTGGAACCTTACGGGAAAGGTGCGCAGAAATTTATACCAAAGCTGTTTTTCCTGCTTTGTCATATTTTTGCGCAGGGACTTTGCAAGAGGGATGTTGGATCTGTTGTATTCCTTCATGCGCGCTCCTTTATTGCTATTATTGATGGTTTTATGGAGTGAATGTGTCTCTCCCTCCGTCTCGGCGTCTGCGCCGCCGAGCCACCTCCCTCGTCAGAGGGAGGTCTTATTCGCCGGCGGCGGCGAATTTACCCGCGAAAAGCGCCCCGAAAACTTCGGGGCGCTTTGAGCGATCTTACGCTTCTACGTCTTCTTCTCCGCCGGTGACTTCCATGCGCATGTCGATCTTGAACTCGCCGCCGATTATTTTATCGACGCAGTCGGGGTCGGGGCCCTCGAGCCAGATGACGACGGTGTATTTCGTGATGTCGCCGGGTTTGAAATTCTCAATGTATTTCTTGACTATCGTGTTGCCCGTCTGGAACGCCGTTGTGCCGGGCTCCGGGCCTTCTATGCCGTCCGTTCGCGCGTAGGCGTAGTCGACGTAGTCGCCGTTGACGTAAAGCCGCACGCGCGCCGCCTTCTCGACCTCAAAGGTCATGTTGGCGATATACATTTCATACGAGTAGGTCAGCGTCTTCGTGCCCATGTTCTTGCAGTAGAAGGTGTACGCCACGTAGTTGTCGCCGTTGTGCTCGCCGTCGATGTTGTCCAGCCAGTCGGGGAGCGTGGAGCCGTCGATGTTCGTTATCTCCTCCGCGATCTCGGCGTTCAGGCGGGACGAGTAGACGTCGAAGCCCGGACTTTCGGAAAGCGAGAGCGCGTAGTCGTGGTTATCGAACTTGTTGACCGAGACCGTGAACGCGCCGAATTTCATATACAGCACCGACGCGACGTAGCCGACGATCAGGATAAGCGCGAAGATGAGTATGATTATCGGCAGGAACTTCGTCCACAATCTGTAGCGTTTTACTTCGCCTGCGGTACGCCGTATGCTTACGGTCGGGTTTTGCTGTGCCATCAGACCTCATCCTCCTTCTGCTCAACCGCCTCGTCCAGCGTCATGCGCAGGGAGCCGTGCTCCGCGGCGCCTTCGTAGCCCGACGACGGAATGTAGCCGAGGCAGTCGGCGCGGCTGTGGGCGGTTATCTGGTCGTCATTATATAATCCGTCGCCGATGACGTCGACGGGCAGGGCGCGCAGGAAATTTATGAATTCAGAGAAGACGCGCCCCTTGTCGCGATTATCCGAATACGCGGAGACGCGCGGCGCGAGAAGCACCATGTCGACCGGCAGGTCAACGAGCGCGGTCACCGGACAGTCGCGTTCGCCGCAGCCGCTCATCAGCGTGCGCACCTTCGCGATCTTGAAGGCGAGCAGCGCCGGACGCGCGACCTCGACGTCTTCGTAAAGCAGCGAGCGCGGGAATTCCAGGCAGAGCCGCTCGGGGTGCTCGGTGTAGTCGAGCCGCGCGAGCAGGTCTTTGATCCACGCGTACGGGTCCGGCAGGCGCGTCAGCGACGCCGGCACGCGCGCGGTCACGAAGTCGACGTGGCGGTCGAACGCCTCGAAGGTCTTCAGCGCTTCGACGGCTTTGGTCACGTTCCAGCGGGCGAGCTTTTCGCCGCGGTCCGTTTCGTCGGCGGCGTAGGCGTATTTCTCCGGCGGGATCACGCCCTCGATCACGCTGTTTATATAGGTGAAGCTGCGGTATGCGATCGGCAGCCGCCGGTAGCAGCTGTTTATCTGCGCGAACCGCATCTCCAGCGGCGCGATGCCCGCCGACAGCGTCATCTTCACGTAGTCGACGGCGGAGGCGGCGTCGGGGGAGGGGGCGGCGTCTGAGGGGGCGGCTTCGTCCGCGGGGGCGTCCGTTTCGGCGGGGGAGGCGTCCGCGGGGGAGGGGTTCACTCCCTCAGTCTCGGACGGCAAGCCGTCCTCGACAGCTCCCTCGTCTGAGGGAGCTCCGCC
>JAFRVI010000071.1 GCA_017438525.1 Clostridia bacterium | reverse complement strand
GGCCTCGCGCTGAAGATCGCGCAGGGCGACATTCCAGAGAATCTGAAAAACAAGCGTCTGCTCGCGCTTGACCTTACCTCCATGATAGCGGGCACGAAGTACCGCGGCGAGTTCGAGGAGCGCATCAAGGCGGTCATCGACCAGGTCAAGAAGTCCGGCGACGTTATCCTCTTCATCGACGAGCTGCACACGATAATCGGCGCGGGCGGCGCGGAAGGCGCGATCGACGCGTCGAACATCCTCAAGCCGTCCCTCGCCAGAGGCGAACTGCAGGTCATCGGCGCGACCACGCTCGACGAATACCGCAAGCATATCGAGAAGGACAGCGCGCTCGAGCGCCGCTTCCAGCCGATAACCGTCGGCGAGCCGACTAAGGAACAGACCGTGGCGATACTGAAGGGACTGCGCGAAAAGTACGAGGCGCACCACTCCGTCGTTATCTCCGACGAGGCGATAGAAGCCGCCGTCAATCTTTCCTCGCGCTACATCACCGACAGATACCTGCCCGACAAGGCGATAGACCTCATCGACGAAGCGGCGTCCCGCGTCCGCATCGGCAGCCACACGCCTCCGGCGAACGTCAAGGAGGCGGAGGAAAAGGTCCGCTCCGTCGCCGCGGAGCTTGAAGCGGCGGTGCGCGAGCAGAACTTCGAGCAGGCAGCGAAGCTGCGCGACGAACGCGAGCAGGCGGAAGCCGCCGCGAAGAAGGCGCGCGACAAATGGCTCGAGCAGAAGGATAAAGTCAAGGCGATCGTCGGCGAGGAAGAGATCGCCCGCATCGTCACCGCGTGGACGAAGATCCCGGTGCTGAAACTCGAGAAGAACGAGCAGAAGCGCCTGCTGAACCTCGAGAGCGAGCTTCACAAGCGCGTCATCGGGCAGGACGAAGCCGTCAAGGCGGTCGCCCGCGCGATCCGCAGGGGCAGAGCGGGTCTGAAAGACCCGAAGCGCCCCGTCGGCTCCTTCATCTTCCTGGGACCCACCGGCGTCGGCAAGACCGAGCTTTCCAAGGCGCTCAGCGAGGCCGTTTTCGGCGACGAGGACGCGCTGATAAGAGTCGATATGTCCGAGTATATGGAGAAGCACTCCGTCAGCAAGCTCATCGGCTCGCCTCCGGGCTACGTCGGCTACGACGAGGGCGGCCAGCTCACCGAAAAGGTGCGCCGCAAGCCCTACTCCGTGATACTTTTCGACGAGATCGAAAAGGCGCACCCCGACGTCTTCAACCTTATGCTTCAGATACTTGACGACGGCATCCTGACCGACAGCACCGGCAGGAAGGTGGACTTCAAGAACACCGTCATCATAATGACCTCCAACATCGGCGCGCGGCTGATCACCGAGAAGCAGCGCAAGCTCGGCTTCGGCGACGACGCGAACGCCGAGGAGAAGGACTACGAATCGGTCAAGGAGAGCGTGCTCGGCGAGCTCAAGAAGGAGTTCCGCCCCGAGTTCCTCAACCGCGTGGACGACATCATCGTCTTCCGCCGTCTGACCGAGGAGGAGATAAAGCAGATCGCCGCGAATATGCTGAAGTCCGTCGGCGACAGACTAGCGCAGCTTGAAGTCGGCGTTAAGTTCGACAAGAGCGTCACCGAGGCGGTAGCGAAGGCCGGCTTCGATCAGGTCTACGGCGCGCGTCCGCTGCGCCGCGCCGTGCAGAGCATGGTCGAGGATACCGTCAGCGAGGCGCTGCTCGACGGCAGCGTGAAGAAGGGCGGCTCCTACAAGGCGTCCTGCAGGGACGGCAAGGTGGTTTTCAAACCCGCGGACTGATTCCCGGCGCAACCTGAATCGGTTTCCGGTCCGGAAGGCGAGAACCTCGCTTTCCGGGCCGGTTTTTATCACAAAAAACCGCCCCGAAACCGTTATAAAAAGCGGATTCGGAGGGCTCGCAAAAAAAAATAAAAAAATACGAAAAAAGTTCTTGACAAGAGCGAAGGTCGGTGGTACAATAATCAAGCTGTCCCCAAAAAACGGGTGTTTGCGGGGATGCGTACGGACCTTGAAAATTAAACAACATTATGACAATTACCAAAAATGACCCTTAATTTTTTTGAGAGTACTATTTACGTCGTCCGAGAGGGCGAATGTAAATCCAGACGCTAAGCGATTCTGTTTACAGAGTCAAAGCTCTGAAAAAGTGGTTATAGGCGCTTATGCGCTTATGATACGATTTTTTAGAGAGTTTGATCCTGGCTCAGGACGAACGCTG
>JAFRVI010000070.1 GCA_017438525.1 Clostridia bacterium | reverse complement strand
GATCCCACACCTTTCGCAGCCGTCTGCATAAGGAAGGGGATTCCTCGTCGGAGGCGCTGCCTCCTCCTCGGAATGACAGGACGGCGCGGCGGCGGGAATCGCCGCCGCCGGCGGCATCAGAGTTGTAAACTGTAAACTGATTGAGTTTAGAGTTTACAGTTATGATCGCCCTTCGGGCGAGTTATGAGTTCGCCTTGCGGCGAACGCCGCGCCGCCTGAGGCGGCGGGAATTGCGGCTTCGCCGCAGTGATATTGACGCTTCGCGTCAGTGATATTGCGGCTTCGCCGCAGTGGTATTGCGCCTTCGGCGCAGTGATATTGCCGCCTTCGGCGGCAGATATAAAGGAGAAACACACATGACCATAAACACCACCATCGCCGCGGTCGACGAGCTGCGGCCGAACGCCGCCTCCGCCGAAACGAAGGCCGCCTGGACGATCGCGCTCGACGGGCGCCTCCGCTCCGAAGTGCTTGGCGCGGAGCCCCTCGCGCTGACCTGGCCCGAGGACGCCGACGAGGAGCTTTCCGCCGCCGGACCCTACGGCGAGCTCTACGTCCTCTGGTGCGCCGCGCAGCTCGACCTCGCCTCCGGCGAGACGGCGCGCTACTTCAACACGGCGTCCGCCTTCGAGAAGCTGCTCGACGCGTATAAGCGGCAGTCCGCGAAAAACTACTCCCTCGATTGCGGGGGCTTCAGAAACGTGAGGTTGTGAAAATGCTCCCAAAGCTCCCTTATAAAGAAATGAAAAAGACGCGGCAGACGGCGTACTTCGGCGGTCTGAACCGCACCGATCTCGCGAAAGAGGGCGAGCTGACCGCCTGCGCCGGACTCACGTCCGAGCGCGCGCCCTATCTGAGCCCGCGCTACGCCGACCGCCTCGCGCACACCTTCGGCGTTCCGCGCGGCATGACCGCCGCCGGCGGAAAGCTCTACGTCGCCTCCGACGGCGACCTCTGGGAGTTCGACGGCTCCGTCGCCACCCGCGTGATGACCGGACTGACGGAGACGAAAAAGCAGTTCGCCTTCATCGGCGGCGCGCTCTGCGTCTTTCCGGATAAGAAATACTACCGCGCCGCGACGGGCGAGAGCGGCTCGCTCGAACGCGTCGAGAGCTTCAACGGCTTCACCCTGACCGAAAGCACGCTAACCCGCGCGGACGGCGAGCCGTTCGGCTTCAAGGTCAACGACGGCGTCGTGCTCTCCGGCTCCGGTCTTGCGGAAAGCAACCGGGTTTCCGCGGTCGTCATCGGCGTCGAGGGGAGCACCCTCTCCTTCGCCGGCGCGCCCTTCGGGCCGCAGTCGTCGGCGTCGGGCGAGGTGACGGTCAGCCGTCTGCTGCCCGATCTCGACTTCGTCTGCGAGCACGACAATCGCCTCTGGGGCGCGGCGGGCAACCGCATCTACGCCTCCTGGCTCGGCGACCCGACGAACTTCACCGCCTACGACACCTCCCACGCGCAGGCGAGCTACTTCGCCGACGTCGGCACCGACGGATCCTTCACCGCCGCGGCGTCCTGCCCGTCGTACGTCGCCTTCATGAAGGGGAACTGCATACATAAGCTCTACGGCTCGAAGCCGTCGAACTTCCGCCTGACCGTCTCCCGCGTGACCGGCTGCGAAGCCGGAAGCGGCGGTAGCGCGCTCGTCGTCAACGACAACGTCGTCTACAACGCCGGCGACGGCGTATACGCCTACAACGGCGGCGAGCCGGAATACCTCTCGCAGAAGACCGGCCGCCTCGGCGCGGACGCGGTCGCCGCCTGCCTCGACGGAACGTATTACGTCGCCGCGACCGAGGGCGGCGTGCGCCGGCTTTTCACCTACGACCTGCGGCGCGGCGTCTGGCTCTGCGACGGCGAAAAGGACGTCTTCGCGCTCGCGGCGTTCGAGGGCTCCGTCTGGTACCTGACCGGCGAAGGCAAGCTTTACGAGCTCGGCGGCGACGACGTCGTCCGCGACTGGAGCGCGTCGCTCGTCCCCTTCGTCGAGGACGCGGGCACGCGGCGCTACCTGCGCGTGCTGCTGAAGATATGGCTCGCGGAGGGCGCCTCCGTCAAGGTGACCGCCGACAACGGCGGCGGACGGCAGTCGGTCTATCTGCGCCGCGCGGACGAGGACTGCCGCTATGAGCTGCCGCTCCCGTTCTTCACCGGCGGCTCGCTGCGCGTCTCGCTTTCCGGCAGCGGAAAGTGCCTTATCAAAGGCATCATCCGCGAGTATCTCGAATAGGGGGCGGCGCGATGATCTTCACGCAGAAGCTCGGCTCGCTCGACGGTATGGATACCGAACGCGCCGTCCGCGCGGTCGCCAACTACGTCCGCGCGCTGCAGGAGCAGCTCGAATACACGCTGACGACGCTGGACAGCGACAACGTCATCGAGATCGACACCGACCGCACCGCCGTCGCCGGCGGTCTGAAGCTGGACGGCGGCGCGTGGGATTGACGCCGCGCGCGGCGCCGGTTTTTGATGAAAAATGAAAAATGAAGAAATGAGGAGCGAAAGGACATCATGACCATTAACGAATGGATAGACAAATATTACACTCCCTATCAGAACGCCTACGCGGGGCGTGTGGCGGCGGCGCAGCAGCGGCTTGACTCCGTGCGCGACGGCTACGACTACGCCTCCGACCCGCTCTACCTCGCTTACGCGCGGCAGTTCACGGGCGAGGGGAGAAACGCCGCGCTGGACGCCTACGGCGACGCCGCCTCCGGAGTCGGAGGTATGCCCAGCAGCTACGCCTACGCCGCCGCGCAGCAGGCGAAAAGCTACTACGACTCCAAGCTCGCGGATAAGATACCGGAGCTGTGGGAGCTCGCCTACGACGCCCGCCTCGCCGAGCTCAACGCCCTGAAGGGCGATGAAAAAACCGCCTACGAACGCTGGCTTGACGGCGTCGAGGCGGGTTATAAGCTCTGGCAGGAGGAGAACGACCGCGCGGTCGAGCAGGCGAACCTCGAGATCAAGCGGCGCAGCGCCGCCGTCTCCGAGGCGAACGCCGCGCTCCGCGCCGCGCAGGCCGCCGCGAAAGGCATAGGCGCCGGCGGAAGCGGAACGGCTTCGGCTCCGACCGCCGTTCCTGCCGCG
>JAFRVI010000069.1 GCA_017438525.1 Clostridia bacterium | reverse complement strand
CTTTCACAGGCGCAGCAGATGGGAACAAGGAACACCTGGGGCAGCAGCGCAAGCAGCAACTCCTCGAACTACTCGTTCTCAAAAGACGATCAGGGCAGAACCGTCATTTCTTTGACGACTCCGTCAGAGCTCGATACGCAATGGAACTCCTGCTCGGGTTATCTTTCCACCGGCACAAACGCCACTCCTTACGTTAAGGACAGTCTCATCGAAGGCATTGATATCTTCGGGGACGCCGAGCTGTCTAACAAGAGCAAGTTAGCGATAAAGATCGTCGGCGACGCCAACTTCACAAGCGCGTTCTCCAACATCAATCTTATGCTCAACAGCGGCACCGAGAGAGTTTGTCTTTCGCTCCAGAGTCCGACGAAATCAAACGGATATCTGATTTACGACTTCTCGAAAATCACCCGTAATAATTATGACGAGAGCGGCATAGAGCTCCCAAGCGTCGCCGGCAATTTCAACGACGCTTTCGACGGACGCATCAACACCCTCAACATGGCGATAGTTTTCAAAAAAACCAACACCAACGTCACCTTCTGGTTTGAGGACGTTTATCTCGTCGGCACCTCAGATACTACCGTGCTCCATCAGAAGATCAGAGAAGCGAGAGAAGCCGGCGTTGCCGCTTCGCTCATCACTGCCGCTGAAAACGTCTATAAGAACACCGCCTCGACGCAGGACGAGGTCGACGCGCAGGTCGCGATACTCAACGCCGCCCTCAGCGTCGACAAGGCTGCACTCATTCAGATCGTCAACGACGTTACCAAACTTGACACCGCCGGTCAGTACGTTTCCGAGTTGAACGCCGCCCGCGCCGTTATCAACGATTCGACGGCGACTCAGGAGGACGTCGACGCGCAGATCGCGATACTCACCCCCATCTATGAAGCGCTCGTCGCGGCTATCCCTCCGTTTGACAGAGGCTTCACCTACACCCAACTCCCCGGCATTCAGGATTGGGACGACAATCTGCTCGCGCTCTATAACGAGCAGTGCGAGCTGAAAGTCAACGGCACGACGGGTACTCACGCGGAGTTCTCCACCGAACACCTCAGAGGCAAGGCGACCAAGTCGCTGAAACTCGTCCAGAGTAGCGCCCCCACTCCGAACGCGTGGACGGTCGGATTTTCAACCTGCGGAAACGCAGCGGATAAGGCCGCAGCAAGCAAGCTTGGCAATGTTCTTGGCAACTACAGCGTAATTAAAGAGCTAAACAAATTTGACGGCATTCGTATCGCCGTCGAGAACGCAAATGGTGAAGAACCCTCGCTAAACACCTGGGACGGTTCAAGCGAGCAAAAAGTCCAGCTCAGACTTATTTGCACCAAGGCAAACGCTTGGAACAACCACTCTTATCCTTACTGCACTAATACGCGTTATTACCGCGCCAACGATGAAGCACTTGCTAATAACGTAGCATATTACGACGGCTACTATTACTTCTTTTTCAAAGACTTCAACTCGGGTTGGCCTGTTGATCCGAATGCAGAGCCAAAAGTATATCCACCGTTCTTTGAAAAGTATCCCACTAGCTCGAACGATTACGGCAACCTCTATTTCCACCTTGCAACCGGTGGCATAAACTCCCTCAGTTACAACGGCGGAGCAATCTACATCTCCGATATGCAGCTATTCAAGGCACCTCCGGAGGCGACACAGGATAATCTGAAGGAGCTCGTCGGCAGAGCCAACGAACTTGACGCTTACGGCACCTACTACGACACGATCTCCGAAGCGAACCTCATCGCCTCCAACGCCGCCTCCACCGCCGGACAGATCGAGCCCTATATCTACAGTCTGCTCGATATAATTACCGGCCTCGAGAAATCCGAGGCGGAAGCGAGAACCGAGCTCGACAACCTCATCACCATAGCCGATAATATGGGCATGTACAACTCCTCCAACCCCTGTTACGACGCTATACTTGCGGCTGATCAGGCGTTTATAGACGGCTCGCTCACCTACGGTGACATCGCTTATCACGTGAACGTCGTCAGAGGTATACTCGCCGGCGAGCTCTTCGGAGAAGAGCTTTCGCCTGCTATGAGAAGCTTCTACGATCTGTGGCGCTACAACTACACGCCCGCGTCTTACGCGGCTTACGCACGCGCCGTCGACGCCGTGTGGGCCGATCCCGAGAACGTCGATGAAGAAGCCGCCTACGCCGCTGTCAGCGCCGCAGCCGCCGCGCTTGAAAAGACCAGAGTTTCCGTCTCTGACGAAAGCTGGTTCGCCGGCTGGACGACCGAGCAGGTGCAGGAGGTCGTCGACCTCAACCCTGAGAAGCTCTGCGACTCCATCGGCAACGGCCTGAATCTTGAGGGGCAGTCGAACGCCGGAGACTTCTCGAACAACACCTCATTCACCGCAGGAGACGGCTGGTTCGCCATGACCGCGAACGCCGCCTTCAATAAAAAGTCTATGGGCTGGAAGAATCTGGACAGAAGCGGCAACGGTCCGTCCAACAGCACCATGGACGGCTATCCTTCGCTCAACTTCACCTCTATCAAGAAGTACGGCGGTATCCGCATGAAGCTTGAGGTCCTCGACGGAACTGCCGACAGACTCCTTATCGGTATCTCCAACTGCAAGTCGATGAGCAGAGAGGATTACGCACTCAAGATCAAGCCCGAATACGTCGACGACGAAGGTTACATCAACATCCCGTTCACGTACTTTGAAAAGGCGGTTTGGGCAAGCGCGAAGTTCGCGACCGACGAGCTTGACGACGTTATCGTCTTCATCGTTGAAGCGTACAACGTTACAAACGGCACAACGGTCAGGATCTCCGACGTCAGAGCGTATTCCGAAGTGCTCGTCGCCGATAACAAGGCCGACCTCTTCGAACTCATCAATGAAGCCGCCGGCCTCAACACGACCGGCAGATATGACGGAGCGATTTCGGAAGCGAACATGATCCTGCTCGACGCCGCCGCCGATGCGGCCATGATCTCCGCCGCGGAGGATCTCATGGAAGACGTCATCGCCTCCGCCTCCTATGAAGGCGAAGACGGCTATTACTACGATACCGTTTCCCTCCCCTTCTTCCAGGAGTGGGTCGATGCGGATTGCGAAGACCACAACGAATGCGTCAACCAGAGCGAAGTCGCGATCTCCGATAAGTGCCTTATCGGCGACGCATTCCAGTCGGTCGCGGCCGACGGCTTCGGCGCCAACGGTTTCACGGTCTCCAACTGCAATGCCGGTGAAGATATCAACACCGCGCCGGCGTTGGGCGATCCGTTTGAGGGATTCAACACCGATTTTGAAAACTATGACGGCCTCCGCTTCGCGATAACGAACGAGTACGGCCTTTCACCGAATCTCCCGGCGGACGCTCACCTGATCTTCACGCTCTACGGTGACGGCACTGTCGCCAACGCGCCTTCCTTCACCGCGGATTATGAGCTTGCTCTCATAGATCGCGATCCGGATTACTTCTACATCCGCTTCAATAACATGGTCGCCGGCTCCGGCACGGTCCCGACCTTCGCCGAGCTTGCTCCCTCCAAGCAGGAGAACTACAAGCTATTCACGATCAAGCTGACCGGCTCGAGAATCGTCAGCGAAAACCTCGGCAAGCTTTATTTCTCCGACGTTCAATTCTTCAGTAAGAATGAGATCCTCCCGCGCGAAGAGCTCATTCAGCTTATCGAGAACATTAAGAGACTCGACACCGAGCACCTCTTCGATGACGACATTATCGATGCCGAGAGACTGCGCGACAACATCAGAGCGACACAGGAAGAGCTCGACTCGATGGTCGAATGGCTCACCCAGCTCTATGAAGCGCTCGTTGACAACGGCGACTTCGATTCTTCCGACGTTGTCGCCTCCTTCGGCGCGGTCGCCGATCCGCTCGTCAACAAGGGCGAAGGCGCCACCAAGCTGCTGATGATAGGCAACAGCTTCTCCTGGAACGCCTACGAATACATCAATCAGATCGCGGAAGCCGCGGGTGTCAACCTTATCGTTGCGAACCTGAACTACGGCGGATGCAGTCTCCAGCAGCACGACGATTTCATGCACAACAACAAAGCCGTTTATGGTTATCAGCGCTCCTGGGGCAGCGGACTGAGCAACTACACTGCGGCGCAGGCGCTCGCCGATCAGGATTGGGACTATATCAGCATACAGCAGGTCAGCGGCAAGGCCGGCAGACCGGAAACGTATCAGCCCTATATGCACAACGTCATCGAATACATCAAGGAGCGCTGCCCGAACGCCGAGATCATCTGGCATCAGACCTGGGCGTATCAGAAGACCTCCGATCACTCCGACTTCCCGTACTTCAACAAGGATCAGGATTATATGTGGGAGTGCATCGAATCCACCTCCAAGCAGAAGTGCGCCGAGGAAGGCATCAAGTATATCGTCCCGTCCGGCAAGGCGTTCCAGAACGCCCGCGCCACCGCGATCGGCGATAACCTGAACACCGACGGCTACCACGCGAACGCTATGGGCTGCTTCCTCGCCGGCCACTGCTTCTTCACCACCGTTACCGGAAGCATGCCTTCCGCGAGCACCTACCGCCCGAGCGGAGTCAGTGAAGAGCAGTGGAGACTCCTCAAGCGCGCTGTCACCGACGCCTGCAACGAATACGGTTATGTCACTTACCGTTCAGACGGCAAGTATATCCCCTCTCTTGAAAAGCTGAACAGAGTTTCCTCCACCGGTTCCGTTGACGCAATGATGATCGCGGGCAATCTTATTTCCGACAGCACGGATGACCTTGAGTCATTTAAGGCGATCACCGGAGACTATATTCCCAACGCTAAGATCATGTTCACGCTTTCCGAGCATGACAGAATGATCTCCTCCAACGCCGGTATGGTCTATGCATCGCTGCTCAGCGATTATTACAGTGACGACCTTGAGCCGACTTCGCAGAAGCGCAAGGGCAACAGACACTTCAAGGTCAACGGTGTTGACGTTATCGGCGTTGCATACGACAATCTGACCGACGGATTCGCCACCTACGCCGACGCTACGCTCGAGTGGCTCGACAGCGAACTCGCCGCGATCGAAGAAAGCGATATGCCCATATTCGTCGTAACCTCCTTCCCTGTCAACCACACGATCGGAAGCCGCGGTGCAAGCCGCATCTGCGACGTGCTGAAGAAATATGAGAACGTCATCGTCTTCTCCGGCGGAACGACTGCCGGAGTGACCGATAATCTCATCATCCACAGCGAAGACGGCGTGACCTATGTCAACGTCGGCTCTCTTGCGGATGAGACCGCCAACGGCCTCTTCGTCGAGGTGGACGGCAGCGGCAACGTAAGGATCCGCCGCTACGACTTCATCACCGGCGCTGAATACGCCTGGCTCATAATCAACGCCAGCGGAGAAGGACTCGACGCATACGCCGACGGTTACTATGAATCTCCCGTCGTCGACGTTGAAGACGGCGCGACCTTCGACATCGCAACCGTCGACGCCCCTGTCATGACCTGGCTGCAGGACGGCGAAAAGGCCACCCTCGACGGCGAGCCCTGTGAGTACGGCACAACCGTCACAGCCGCGGGCGAACACACGCTGACCGTCACCGCCGGCGATAAGCAGACCTCCGTAACCTTCACGGTCGTCGACAACACTCCCGACATCGTCGTGAGCATTGAGGACGGTGCGGAATTCGGTATCCCCGGCGAGCCCGCAAGCGTGACCTGGACTCCGGAAGAAGCCACCGCGACACTGAACGGCGAGCCCTATGCCGCCGGCACCGTGATAGATCAAACCGGCGAGTACACGTTGGTTGTTACCAACGGCAACAAGAGTGTTACCGTTCACTTCACGATCGTCGATAACTTCATGACGCCCGAAGTCAGCATCGCGGACGGCTCGGAATTCGACCTCTACACCGCCGAGGATCCGATCGCGGCCACCTGGAATCCCGCGGAAGCGACCGCTACGCTCAACGGCGCGGAATACGCTGCCGGCACCGAGATCACCGAAGTCGGCGAATACACCCTCGTGGTCGTCAACGGCACGAAGGAAGTCACCGTTCACTTCACGGTCATCGACAGCAAGCCGGCTCTCAAGAAGGGCGACTTCAACAAAAACGGCAAGATCGAGGTTGACGACGCGCTCGCCGCGCTGCGCATAGCCGCGAAGCTCGCCGTGGAAACGCCCGAAGCGATTGCGATAGGCGACATTGACGGCAACGGCAAGATCGAGGTCGACGATGCGCTCGCGATCCTCCGCGTCGCCGCCAAGCTCGCTGACGAAAGTAGCTTAGGCTGACGCCTGACGAGGCGCTGCCCGGCGCCGCACAATAACGTCAAAGCCCCTAAGGAAGACGCGTCTTCCTTAGGGGCTTTCTTCTATTGCAAAAGTAGCGCGCGGATGGTATAATACGTGTATATTTTATCCGGAGGTACATTATGAAAATCGTTGCGCTCGGCGGAGGCGCTGTTGACGAAAACTCCGCAGTCGATAAATTCATTGTTGAGTTCAGCGGGAAAGAGCGCCCGCGCTTCCTGTTTCTGCCGACCGCGAGCGGCGACGGCGGGCATTATATAAACGCCGTCAAACGCTGCTACAAACGCCTCGGCTGCGCGACCGACGCACTCTGCCTCGTCCGCGCGAAATACTCCGGCGATGAGCTGGATGCGCGGGTCTCCGCCGCGGATATCATCTACGTCGGCGGAGGCGATCCGCTTCGTATGATGACGGTATGGGAACGCGTCGGCATACTCCCGCTGCTGAAAGCGGCCGCGGAGCGCGGTGCGGTCATGTGCGGGATAAGCGCGGGCGCAATGTGCTGGTTCGCCTCCGGTTACAGCGACCGCGATTACTACGACGCGTCAGTTTCCGCTCCCGCCTATCGCCTCATCGACGGTCTCGGATTCATCCCCGCCGTCTGCTGCCCGCATTACGACGAAGAGGGCCGCGACTCTTTCGACGTCGCCTGCGGTTCATTCGGGCTGCCCGGCATAGCGCTTGAAAACGACGCCGCGCTTGTTTTCGACGGCTCGGCATACCGTCTTCTGAAAAACGACGAACGCAAGCGCGGATGGCTGTTTTCGCGCGAAAACGGTTCAGTCATAAAAACGGAAATCAGCGGCGGATTTGATTTCTAATATATTCCGTAAAAAATACTGCGCTTTTTTTCGCTGAAACTATTGACAAAAACGCGAAAAACAACTATTTTATTATAGAAAACTATCCGGTCGAGGATGCCCTTTTTCAAGGGGTACGTTCCGCGGAACTGGGGGTTGAGAAATGGCCAACTCGGAAATTGTCCGTTTGGAAAACATTCATAAAGAATTTGACGGCGAAACAGTACTCGATAACATCAACCTGTCGATAAGGGATAAGGAATTCGTCACGCTGCTGGGTCCTTCGGGATGCGGCAAGACAACCACCCTTCGCATCATCGCGGGATTTGAGACTCCGACATCGGGTAATGTTTTTTTCTTTGATAAAATAATTAACGACGTTCCGCCGCACAAGCGCGAGGTGAACACGGTATTCCAGCGCTACGCGCTCTTCCCTCACCTCAACGTTTTTGAAAACATCGCGTTCGGCCTGCGCCTGAAAAAGACGCCGGAAAAGGTCATACGCGAAAAGGTCTTTGAGATGCTGAAGCTGATCAACCTCAACGGCTTCGCGAAGCGCAACGTCAACTCGCTCTCCGGCGGACAGCAGCAGCGCGTCGCTATCGCCCGCGCGCTGATCAACTCGCCCCGCATGCTGCTTCTCGACGAGCCGCTCGGCGCGCTCGATCTGAAGCTCCGCAAAGATATGCAGGTGGAGCTGAAGAATATCCAGCAGCAGATGGGCGTCACCTTCGTTTACGTCACGCACGACCAGGAGGAAGCCCTCTCGATGAGCGACACCGTCGTTGTTATGGATAACGGCGTCATCCAGCAGATCGGCACTCCGCAGGATATATACAACGAACCGCAGAACGCCTTCGTCGCCGACTTCATTGGCGAAAGCAATATCATCGACGGCGTGATGCTGGACGACTATCTCGTTTCCATTTTCGGCTACAAGTTCAAGTGCCTCGACTCCGGCTTCGAGCAGAAGGAGCCGGTCGACGTAGTCATACGCCCCGAGGACATCGATATAGTCCGAGCCGATTCCGGACATCTTTCCGGCGTAGTCACCAACGTTACGTTCAAGGGGGTGCACTACGAAATAATCGTCGACGTCAAGGGCTTCAAGTGGATGATACAGACGACGGACTTCCACGCCACCGGCGATGAGATCGGCATAAAACTGAATCCGGACGACATTCACATTATGAAAAAGTCCGAATATTCCGGCAAGTTCGGCGACTACTCCTCCTACTCCGAGGAGTACGACAAGCTCGACGACGCGACCATCCTCAACGACGACTCCGAATCGGAGGTGATCGACTGATGCGCGAAAAGCTTGCCGCGGCGCCTTACCTCGTATGGATGGCGCTCTTCATCGTCGCGCCGCTGATCTTCGTTTTCGTCTACGCGTTCACCGACGCGAACGGGCATTTCACCTTCGCGAACATAGCGGCGCTGAAGGCGTATCTGCCGACCTTTCTCGACTCGATACTGCTCGGAGCGATAGCGGCGGTGATCTGCCTGCTCATCGCCTACCCTTTCGCCTACTTCATATCGCGCACGAAACCGCGCACGCAGCGCATAATCGTGCTGCTCGTTATGCTGCCGATGTGCATGAGCTTCCTGCTCCGCACGCTGGCGTGGGTCTCCCTGTTTGAAGACACCGGCATAATCAACAACTTCCTGACAAGCATCGGCATAGGACCTTTCAAACTCATCAGAACGCGCGCGGCGATCGTCTTCGGAATGGTCTACAACTACCTGCCGTATATGATCCTCCCTCTTTACACCGTGCTGATGAAAATCGACGGGCGGCTGCTCGAGGCCTCCGCCGACCTCGGCGCGAACAAGGCGACGACCTTCCGAAAGGTAATACTGCCGCTAAGCGTGCCCGGCATTATCTCCGGAATAACAATGGTGTTCGTCCCCGCGGTCAGCACCTTCTATATCTCCGTGAAGATGGGCCCGGCGGACACCGCCATGATAGGCGACATAATCGAAAAGCAGTTCAAAAACGCGTACAACCCCAACCTCGGCGCCGCGATGAGTCTCGTGCTGATGGTCATGATATTCGTGTGTATGGCGATAATGAACCGCTTTACAGACAGCGACGGGGAGGATATAGTGCTATGAAAACTTTCGGCAAGATCTATACCGTCCTCGTGTTCGTACTGCTCTACACGCCGATACTGCTGCTGATGCTCTTCTCGTTCAACTCGACGAAGAATACGGTGCATTTCACCGGCTTCACGCTGAAATGGTACGAAGAGCTCTTCAACAACGGCGCGCTGCTCCAGCTTCTGCTGAACACGCTTATAATCGCGGTCATCGCCTCGGTGGTCGCGACGGTGCTCGGCACTATGGCGGCGGTCGGCATCCACAAGATGAAGAAACGCATGCAGAGCGTCATCCTCACGGTCACTAACGTGCCGATGACGAACCCCGACATTGTGACCGGCGTTTCCCTCGCCCTGCTCTTCGTCTTCATCGGCGGAATGATGAAGAACAACAACGTGCTCGGCTTCTGGACGCTGCTGACAGCGCACATAACGTTCGGACTCCCCTACGTCATCCTCTCGGTGCTGCCGAAGATACGTCAGATGGATCGCAACCTTATGGACGCGGCGCTCGACCTCGGCTGCACGCCGCTGAAAGCGTTCTTCAAGGTGATGCTGCCGGAGATAATGCCCGGCGTCTTCACCGGACTGACGATGGTCTTCACCCTCTCGCTCGACGACTTCGTCATCAGTTACTTCGTCTACGGCTCCGGCTTCTCGACGCTCCCGATCGAGATCTACAACTACACGAAGAAGCCCATTCCGCCGACGATATACGCGCTCTTCACGATGCTCTTCCTGGTGATACTCGCGCTTATGATAGTGATGAATATCTTCCAGGCGCGCGACGAACGCAAAAAAGCAAACAAGCTCGCGGCGCTTCAGGGCTGATACAGTCAAAGCCGTAACTAAAACATCAACGGAGGCAACACAAATGAAAAGAATCTTTGCAGCAATCCTCACGCTGACGCTGGTCGCAGCGCTCTTCGCGGCGGTGCCGACGGTTACAGCCAAAGCCGAAGAAACAGTCACGATCAACGTTTACAACTGGGGCCAGTACATCGGCGTCGGCGAAGACGACACGATCGACGTGAACGCCGAGTTCACAAAGCGCACCGGCATAAAGGTCAACTACACGACCTACGACTCCAACGAGACGATGCTGACGAAGCTCGAGACCGGCGGTTCGAGCTACGACATCATAATCCCCTCTGATTACATGATACAGCGCATGATAAAAAAGAATATGCTCGAGAAGCTCGATTTCAACAATATCCCCAACTACAAATACGTCGACGACCTCTACAAAAACACTTCCTACGATCCGAATAACGAATACTCCGTGCCCTACACCTACGGCACCGTGGGAATCATCTACAACACGAAGTACGTCAAGAAGACGGTCGACAGCTGGAGCATCCTCTGGGACGAGGAATATAAGGACAAGATACTGACCTTCGACAACCCGCGCGATCTTTTCGCGATAGCGGAGTTCCTGCTCGGTATAGACGTCAACACCACCGACAAGGCGGACTACGAGAAATGCTACAACAAGCTCCTCGAGCAGAAGCCGATCCTGCAGCAGTACGTTATGGACCAGATCTTCGACGCGATGATCAACGAATCCGCCTGGATCGCCCCCTACTACGCCGGCGACTTCGTGACTATGCACGAAGACAACCCCGACCTCGCCTTCTGCTATCCGAAGGAGGGCTTCAACTTCTTCATCGACGCCATCTGCATCCCGAAGGGCTGCGAGCACAAAGCGGAAGCCGAAGCGTATATCAACTTCCTCTGTGATCCCGAGATCTCCGGTCAGAATATGGACGCGATCGGCTACGCCACACCCATTCCGGAGGCGAAGGAGTATCTGAGCGAAGAATTCGCCAACAGCGACGTCGTCTACTTCGATGAAGCGACCGCCGCCAACTCAAAAATGTTCGAGGACCTGCCGGACGAAACCTTCCAACTTATGAACGACTACTGGTCGAAGCTCAAGGTCGGCGAATCCGAAGGCAAGAGCTACACGCTTTATATCATCATCGGCGCGGCAATAGTCGCGATAATCGCCGCGGTCGTCATCGTCCGTATGCGCAAAAAGAAGCTCTACGAGCAATAATACCGCTGCCGCACAAATCAAAACGCCTCCCGGTCGGGAGGCGTTTTTCTTCGTTTTCCGGAGTTTTTCCATCCGGCGTTATTCTATCGAGCCTTCGCTCTTCGCGCGGAGGTAGGCGTTGATAAAGCCGTCAAGATCGCCGTCCATAACGGCGTTTATGTTGCCGACTTCGTAGCCGGTGCGGTTATCCTTGACGAGCGTGTAAGGCATGAAAACGTAGGAGCGTATCTGCGAGCCCCAGCCGATGTCTTTCTGCGAGCCCTTGATGTCTTCGATGCGGCTGAGGTGTTCCCTCTCTTTGATCTCAATGAGCTTTGACTTCAGCATACGCATGGCGACTTCGCGGTTCTGGTGCTGGCTGCGCTCGTTCTGGCACGCTACGACGATGCCGGTCGGGATGTGTGTGATGCGGATGGCGGATTCGGTCTTGTTGACGTGCTGGCCGCCCGCGCCGCTGCTGCGGTATGTATCGACGCGCAGGTCGTCCGGGTTTATCTCGACCTCGATGCTGTCGTCAATCTCCGGCGTAACGTCGACGGACGCGAAGGAGGTCTGCCTTCTGCCCGAAGCGTCGAACGGCGAGATGCGTACGAGGCGGTGGACTCCCGCTTCGCTGCGGAGATAGCCGTAGGCGTTTTCGCCTTCGACGAGGATGGTCGCGCTCTTGATGCCCGCGCCGTCGCCGTCGAGCCAGTCGAGCAGCTTGTACTTATAGCCGCTGCGCTCCGTCCAGCGCGTATACATACGGTAAAGCATCTGAGCCCAGTCCTGCGCCTCGGTGCCGCCCGCGCCGGGATGGAAGGTAAGTATCGCGTTGCAGCCGTCGTATTCGCCGGAAAGCAGCGTGGAAACACGCAGGTGCTCCAGGTCGGCTTCTGCCTTGTCTACCGCCGCCTTCGCTTCGCCGAGGAGCGATTCGTCGTCGCCTTCAACGGCGATGTCGATTATCGTCTCCGCGTCGTCGAACTCGGTGACGAGGTCGGTATACGCCTTTATCTTGGATGAAACGGACTTCGTCTTCTGCTGGTTCTTGCCGGAAAGCTCGACGTCGTTCCAGAAGGCCGGGTCCTGCGCTTCCTCTTCCAGACGCTTCAGCTCTTCGCGAAGATCGTCTATGCACATGGCACGCTTAAGGTCGGGCAGGCCTTTTTTAAGTCCGTTGAGTCTCAATTTCAGTTCATCGAATTCGATCATATTCTCTCTCCTATTTGAACGGGGTGGATATTTCGGAGATCGCTTCGCTTATCTCCGCGTCATCCGCCCTGCTTCTCGCGATGTCGCCGAAGGACACCATTCCGGCGAGACGCCCGTCGTCGATGACGGGAAGCCGCCTTATCTTTACCGCCGCCATTATCCTGGCGGCGTCCGCGACGCTCTGGTTCGGAGTTACCGAAACCGCGCCGCCGGACATTATCTCGCCCGCCCTGCATTCCGACGGGTCCTTCCCCGCCGCCACGCAGCGCAGCACGACGTCTCTGTCGGTGACTATTCCTGCGATTACGTCGCGCTCAAAGACGGGGATCGCTCCCACGTCGTGCTCGCGCATCAGCCGCGCCACCTCGCAGACGGACTGTCCGCTGTCCGCCGCTACGACAGTTTTGCTCATTACGTCCTTGACCTTCAAGACATCACCCCATTATTATATATGGTTAGTATGCGGACGTAAAGCGTTATTATTCATTTTTTCTCTTTTTGCAGCCGGATATTACGGAGTATCGGCTCCCTGCCGCGCCACGCGAACGCGGACGCGTTGAAAAACTCCGGATCGTTTATCAGTTCTTCCGTAACGATCGGCGTGGTTTCCATAAAGCAGCGCAGATGCGTATCCTTTATTCTTTCGTTCAGCGGACAGGAGTCCTGACAGCGATCGCAGCCCCATATGTAGTCCGCGGAAGCGATCATACGCTCCTCCTCCGGAGTCAGCTTCCCTTTCTTCTGCGAAACGTGCGAAACGCATTTCGCGGCGTCGAAGCCGGCGGCGGAAAGCGCTCCGTGCGGACAAGCCGCGATACACGCGCCGCACTCTTTGCACGCGATCCCCGCTTCACGCGGCAGGAGATTATCGCTCTTCCCGCTCTCCATAGTGGACGCTATTTCCGCTATGAAGCAGTAACTGCCGTACGTATCGTTAATCAAAAGCCCGTTCTTTCCGATAATGCCGAGCCCGCATTTTGCCGCGCATTTGACTTCGAAAAGGGGCGAACTGTCTACCGACGGCTTGAACTTTTCGCCGCGGTATTTGCTTTCAAGCTCAGCGCAAACCTTGCCGAGCAGGGCTTTTATCGAAGTATGGTAGTCCGGGAAGCAGGCGAACTTCGCCACGTTGCGCTTGACGTCGGGCGTATGGTAAGGGAGCAGCATCACGATATACGAGCGCACGTTTTCCATCGGCGGCTTCAGCGTCTCCGCTTCTTCCGCCGGCAGTTCGCCGAAAATTCTTATTCCGTTTTTCTCCAAAACATCTGCGATATAGTATTTCATCAGCCGATAATGTAAACTCTGACGTCGCGCCTGCCGAAGCGGCCGACCGTCGTGTTGCTCTCATAGAAGAGGTCGATGCGGTTGCCCTTTATGCCGCCGCCGGTATCTTCCGCGATGCAGTAGCCGTAGTTGAACCTGCCGTCGACCGACTCGACGTAAAGGATAGTGCCGTAGGGTATGACCTTCGGGTCGACCGCGACGGCGCCTTCGCGCACGGGCATTCCGAGCGCCGTGACGTTGTACTTCTCAATCGAAGAGTAGGTGTAGGCGGTGCCCTGCATCACCATTACCTTCTGGTATTCGGTCGGGGGCGTTTTCTCTCCGGCCTGCAGCTGCGCGAGCTGCCTGTGCTTGCTCAGAAGCTGCTGCGTGGATGTTCCGACGGCGACAAGCTCGTCGACGGGCTTTTTCGTCGTTTTCACGGAAACGACGGTGGATTCGACGCGCTCTCCGTCGACGTATTTGTCCCGGTAGGTAGTCGTCCTTACGCCCTTCTCGCCCGGGCGGGTGACGGTGCGCGTCTTTTTCAGGTATTCAATGGAATAATATTCCTTTGTCGAATACGGGATGCTCTCCTCGACTTCGCGCGTTTCGTAGGTGACGCGGGTGACTTTTATATTCATATTGCCGGCGAGGAGCGTATCCCGCGACGGCGTTACCTCGTCGAACTCGCCGAGGACGATTTCGCAGGTCTCCAGAGCGTCTCTGACGGTGCCGTCGATGACGGAGATCGTTTCGGTGAAGTTATCCGCGGTGACGCTGACGTAGAAAGCGCGTCTGACCGTGAGCGTTCCGGCGACGTCGGTCGGTTCGGTGAATTCGACCACGTCGTCTTCGGCCAGCTCGACGCCGCAGATGTCTATCACGCCCTGCATATCCCTGCGCACTGTTATTATCGCTCTGTCGTTGCCGTCGACGGATACCAGAAACATATTGCTCCCTAAAATGACGTACATAAATACGCCGACAACGAATATAAGGAACATCGCGCCGAACAACGCTTTGCTGTGCGAGTATATTCTTATGTTCTCCAGGAGCTTCTCTTTTCTCATTCGTCACCTCGGGAACGATTGATAGTAAGGAATCGCTTCTAAAACAATTCGCCGACAATATATGCCGGCGAGTTGCAATTTCGGGGTAAAAATGTCAGCGCTTGCTGAACTGAGGAGCGCGACGGGCGGCTTTGAGGCCGTACTTCTTTCTTTCCTTCATACGAGGATCTCTCGTCAGGAAGCCCGCCTTCTTGAGCGCGGGGCGAAGCTCGTCGCCCGCCTGAAGCAGAGCGCGGGAAATGCCGTGACGGATGGCGCCGGCCTGACCGGTAACGCCGCCGCCGGCGACGGTGCAGATAACGTCGTACTTGCCCTCGGTCGCCGTAAGAACGAGGGGCTGACGAACGATCAGCTTGAGCGTGTCGAGACCGAAGTACTCGTCGATGCTTCTGCCGTTGATTATGACCTTGCCTTCACCGCTGTAGAGGCGGACTCTGGCGACGGAAGACTTTCTTCTGCCGGTTCCGTAAAGATAGGGTTTCGTATCGTACATTAGTCGTTACCTCCTCACAGTTCGTAAGCTTCGGGCTTCTGGGCGGCGTGCTCGTGCTGATCGCCCGCGTAAACGCGAAGTCTCTTGATGGAATTTCTGCCGATGGTGTTGTCGGGAAGCATTCCCTTGACGGCCTTGGTCATAACGAACTCGGGATCGCTCTCCATAAGGCGTCTGTAGGGGACTTCCTTGAGGCCGCCGATGTAGCCGGAGTGACGTCTGTACATCTTCTCATCCAGCTTGTTGCCGGTCAGGATCACCTTGGCGGCGTTGATGACGATAACGTGATCGCCGCAGTCAACGTGAGGGGTGTATTCGGGAGTGTGCTTGCCGCGCAGAATGCTGGCGGCGACGGTAGCAACGCGTCCCAGCGGCTTGCCGGCCGCGTCGATGACATACCATTTGCGCTGTATGTCAGCGGGTTTCGCCATAAAAGTTGACATTTCGTTTTCCTCCAAATTTCCTTGAAATCAATTTGCAAAGGAGATTATATTACCCCGCGCGCAAAATGTCAAGAGAAATTTTCGGATTTTTTATCGTTAAATATCAAATCTTCGATTTTCGTCGTTTTTCTTCGATTTTCTCGATATTTCTCAATATCAATTTTACTATTTGTGTTCAAACGCGCCGCGCAAATCCT
This sequence comes from Clostridia bacterium, assembly GCA_017438525.1. NCBI lineage: Bacteria > Bacillati > Bacillota > Clostridia > Clostridia bacterium. Next base: position 3,024 of record JAFRVI010000069.1, on the reverse strand, counting down.
ATTTTTTATCTCAATTTCGCAAATATACCTTTTGAAACGCGCACAAATATGGTATAATACTTTCATTCTATTCTGAAGGGATCGAAAATATGAAAAAAGAACCCGTAAGGTTCGATATGACTCTCAAGCCGATACGCACGAGGTGGTACCTGCGGCCGCTGACGCTGCTGCTGAGTCTGCCGGACGTCATCGCGCACAAGGCGAAGATAACGAAGACCGGCATGGACGGCATAAAGCCGCCCTACCTGCTGCTCTGCAACCACAACGCGTTCATGGACTTCAAGGTCGCGACGAAGGCGATCTGGCCGAGCCGCGCGAACTACGTCGTCGCGATAGACGGTTTCATCGGGCGCGAGTGGCTGCTGCGGAACGTCGGCTGCATCTGCAAGCGCAAGTTCACGCAGGACGTCATACTCATCCGCCAGCTTCTGCGCGTTATTAAAAACGGCGACATCGCCGTCGTCTACCCCGAGGCGCGCTATTCCCTCTGCGGCACGACTGCGGTGCTTCCCGAAGGGCTCGGCATGCTCTGCAAGATGCTCAAAGTTCCGGTCGTCACGCTGATATGCCACGGGCATCACGTCAACTCGCCATTCTGGAACCTTAAAAACCGCAAGGTAAAGCCCATCGAGGCGGAGCTAAAGCTGCAGTACACCTCCGAGGAGCTCGAAAAAGCGACAACCGACGAGATAAACGAAAAGCTCGTAAGCGCGTTCCGATACGACGACTACGCATGGCAGAAGGAGCGCGGCATACGCGTTAAGGCGCCGTGGCGCGCCGAGGGACTGCACAAGGTGCTTTATCAGTGCCCGAAGTGCCACGCCGAGTATAAGATGACATCGAAGGGCGACGAGCTCATCTGCACCGCCTGCGGAAAGCGCTGGAAATACGGCGAGGACGGCGCGCTTACCGCAGTCGAAGGCGTAACGGAGTTCGCGCATATCCCCGACTGGTACGAATGGGAGCGCGAAAACGTGCGCCGCGAGGTCGCCGAAGGCAGATATTCCACCGGCGAGATGCCGGTGACGGTCGATTCCCTGCCGAACGCAAAAAAGTTCATACGCCTCGGCGAAGGCGTTATGACGCACGATATGAACGGCTTCCGCGTGAAAGGCGTCGACTTCGACGGCGACGAATTCGAGATGGTCAAGCCGGTGCCGTCGCTCTACTCCTGCCACATCGAGTATGAGTATCTCGGCAAGCACGGCGACTGCGTCGACCTGAACACGCTGGAGGATACGTGGTATATCTACCCGCACGACTGCGAGTTCGCGGTCACGAAGATGGCGCTCGCGACGGAGGAGCTTTATTACGCCTTCCGCGCCGCCGAAGGCAAGCCCTGCAAGCCGGGCCTGGCGTGATAAGGAGACGCTTATGATCAGGATAGGAATTGTCGGAGTACGCGGGCTTTCATTTTCCGGAGCTCTCTGCTCCATGCCTGATGACGTCAGGATCGCCGCGATTTGCGATCTCGACGAGGGCTGCCTCGAATTTGCCAGAGGCGAGATAGAGAAGAAATCTCCCTACGCGGGCGAGCTTAAAACCTTCCGCATCTACGAGGACATGATCGAAAAGGGCGATATCGACGCGGTCATCATCTCCACGCCGATGCAGTGCCACGTTCCGCAGGCGATAACCGCGCTGCAGGCGGGCAAGCACGTCATGTGCGAGGTCACCGCGGGAGTCACGATGGACGAGCTCTGGTGGCTGATCGAAAACGTCGAGAAATCCGGCAAGATATATATGTACGCCGAGAACTACTGCTATATCCCCGACTGCCAGCTCGTTCGCGCTCTCGTCAAGAAGGGGATGTTCGGCGAAATATACTACGGCGAGGGCGAATACACCCACGACTGCACGGAGCTGCGCAACTGGCACGGCAAGACGGGCTGGAGAACGTACTGGCAGATGGGTACGCGCGGCGCATTCTATCCGACGCACTCGCTCGGGCCGATAATGCAGTGCTTCGACGACGACCGCATCGTTTCGATAGCTTCGTTTTCGCCCGGCAACCACAATCCCTACGGCCTGCGCAACGACGACCTGACGCAGACGGTCTGTCAGCTTGAAAGCGGCAAGCTCGTCAAGCTCCGCGTCGACACGATCTCCCCCCGCCCGCACGCGACGATGTATTATCAGATACAGGGTACGAAGGGGTGCTACGAGGCGTCGCGCTTCGGCGGCGAGGCGATGATCGCCATCGCCACCGAGGACGACCCGAAGGGATACGAGCGCTGGCGTCCGCTCTCGGATTTCAGCGAGTTCCTGCCCGAACACTACAAGACCGGCGAAGGCGGCGACGCGGGGCACGGCGGCGGCGACTATTATATCGTCAAGGACTTCATCGACGCCGTCAAGACGAACGTCCAGCCCGAGCTGAACGTCTATAAGGCGGCGGAATGGACATCGGTCGCGCTGCTTTCGCAGCTTTCGGTCACGAATCAAGGCCGCCTGCTCGAGGTGCCCGACTTCCGCCCGGGCATGAGCTGGGAGGAAAAGCGGATAAAGCTGTAAATGGTAAGATGAGGGCTTAATCTCTCTCATCTTAAAAACACAAAATCAAAAAAATCGCAAAAAATTAAAAATTGTGCTTGCATATATGAAAAAGGTGTGGTATACTATCCCTTGCTGAAGACGAGAGGGCGCTTTTGAAGCCGCTTTTCTCCGACAATATGGGGGTGTAGCTCACTTGGGAGAGCGCTTGAATGGCATTCAAGAGGTAAGGGGTTCGATCCCCCTCATCTCCACCAGAAAAGGCTTGCTATTTTAACAAAGATAGCAAGCCTTTTTCCGAATTTGATGTGTTTACATGACCGACGTTTTTGACGAGGTGCGTAATGTATAACTATTATGACTTTGAGGCAGAATTTCCTTTTGAAAAAGCAATTCGGAAGTTCCTCGTGTCCGATTATTTCCATGACAGTAGGATCATAGACATAAAGATGGATCATCGAAAGCACGAGCTTATAATCAGCCTGCAATGCTGTCGCGATTGGGAAACTGCCAATGTGGGTTCTCTCGACG
>JAFRVI010000068.1 GCA_017438525.1 Clostridia bacterium | reverse complement strand
TGAAACCGCTCGGAATACATACAGTATTCCATCGCGCTTTCGCCTTGACCGGCGCGAAAAGATCCTTTTTAAGACCGGCGTATCCCTGATTTGCACGCCCTAATGGGTGCGGTTTCGTCATAATACGTGCCGGATGGGAATTACAGCTGATACTGCTTCTGCTCCTTCAGGCGCTGGATGACGTCGCCCATATTCAGCGCGTTGAACGCCGAGCTCATGGACTCGTTGATAAGAATGCTCATCTCGGGCTCCTCGGCTTCGCGCTTCGCCTCAAGATACTGAAGCACGCGGCGGTCGATAAGCTTATTCTCGACGAAATACTCCTTCGTCAGCTTGTTCAGCGAGAAGATGAACAGGAAGGAGGTGAACTGCGACCAGGTCATCTGAAAATGACCGTTTTCGATAAGCGAAACGCGGTCGACAGAGACGCCGGCGCGGAGACCGAACTCCTTCTGTGAAAGCCGCAGAAGCTTTCTCAGCTTGGGCATATGCTTCGCAAGAGCTTTGCAGAGCATTGCTTTTTCTTTCGGGGTTATGACTACCAAATCTTCAACTACCATATTCTTTTCCTCTCTTTAAGGTTAAATTTCGTGTAAATCCATACACTTGCCATACGTTATTATATCATGGCAAGGTCAATTATGCAAGCGGTTTTTGTAAATTTACGGTTATTATAACCGGAAGTCGTAAAATGTCAATATTTCTTTGTTATAACCTCGCGTTTCCTTGCAGATAATACGGCTGATCATATTCGCTCATACGGTATTTTTGCGCCGCGGACAGCATATATTTTGGTAAAAACCACACGAAAGGGCCGCATCTGATGCGGCGGTGAATATTATGACGTTTTTACCTGAAGGACGGCTCGGTTACCGTCCCGAATCAAAAGCCGAGCTGCTGCGCGCGCGTGATGAAAAGCGCATCTGCGAAGGGACAGCAGTCTTATGCGACAGGGACCGCAATATAGTGGTCGATCTCGGGTTCATGCGCGGAGTTATACCGCGCCCGGAGGGCGCCTGGTCGCCGGACGGTGAGGTCAAGGACATCGCCGTCATATCCCGCGTCGGCAAGCCGGTCTGCTTCACCGTGACCGGCGTCGCCACCGACGTCGCGGGAGGCGAATACGCGCTGCTCTCGCGCCGCGAGGCGATGCGGCTATGCTCTGAGAAGTACGTTTCGCGGATGCGTCCGGGCGACGTCATCGACGCGCGCGTCACGCGGCCGGACAGCTTCGGCGCCTTCGTCGATATCGGCTGCGGTATCATCGGGCTGCTGCCCATCGACGCGATCTCTGTCTCACGCATCGCGCATCCGGCGGAGCGCTTCGCCGCCGGGCAGGACATCCGCGCGGTCGTCAGCGCGGCAGGCGGCGGGCGGATCACGCTTTCACACCGCGAGCTGCTCGGGACGTGGGCGGAGAACGCCGCGCGCTTCGAGGCGGGACAGACGGTGGCGGGAATAGTGCGATCGGTGGAGAAATACGGCGTTTTCGTAGAGCTTACGCCCAACCTCGCCGGGCTCGCTGAATCCGGAGCCGAGGTTTCGGCGGGCGACCGCGTTTCCGTCTACATAAAGAGCATAATACCGGAAAAGATGAAGGTCAAGCTCGTGATAATCGACCGCCTGCCGCGCACGGAAGCGCCGCGCGGCTTCGATTATCCCGACGTCGCGCATATCGGCAGGTGGCGATATTCGCCGGAAAGCTGCCCGAAGGTGATAGAAAGCGTGTTTGAATAAAAACGAACGAAAAGCGGCTCCCTTTCAAGTTTTGAAAGGGAGCCGCTTGATAATGCATCGGAGTTTTATCCGAGCGAGCTTTCGTCAGCGAGCTTCGCGGCGACGCGGAGGATCGCGAGCGCGTCGTCGACCTCGATCTTGCCGTTGCCGTCGATGTCGCAGGCCGCAAGAAGTTCATCCGTGGGTTCGGCAAGCTTCGCCGCAACGCGGAGCGCGGCAAGCGCGTCGTCGACTTCGATCTTGCCGTTGCCGGTCGGGTCGCCCTTCTTGACCGGAGGCGGAGGCGGCAGCTCGTCTTTGACGTTGAAGCGGACGGAAACGGACTTCGTGCCGTTGATGACCTCGAGCACGTAGCCGCCGGGAGCTTCAACGACGGCGCCGTTCTCTATGACTTCGCCGTTTAGCGTGCCGATGCCGACGTCCCAGGTGAGCGTCAGCGGCGCGGTGTATTCCCCGCCGTTCTCGACGTTGACGACCGGAGTGGCGTATTCGGCGGCGCCGGTGGTGGTGAAGTTGACGGTGACAGACTTATCGCCGTTGGTAACGACCAGCGTATGCTCGCCGTTCTTCAGCACGGAGTTGCCGTAGATCAGGGCTTCGCCGTCCAGCATAGCGGCGCCGACGTTCCAGTCGGGAATGAGCGCCTGCTCGGAAACGTCGTATTCGCCGCCCTCGGATATGTTGGATACGACGGGGGTCTCCCAAGTGCCGTTGGTGACGTTCTTGTAGGCGTGGATGCCGGTGATGTAAACCTCGAGCCCCGCCTTGATGGCGCCGTCGAAGCGGATGATGTAGAAGTAGATCTTCGCAAGATTCAGCTCTTCATCGGTCCAGTCATAGTATTCGAAGTATTCCCAGGGGAGATATATCCAGCCGGAGCCGGTGGCGGGAATGGGGATATCTATCGCGGAACGCTCAAAGTAAGGACCTACGGAGCAGTTGGAGACCGAGAAACGCATCGCGCATTCCTGGACGAGATTGACGTCGTTGACGCCTACCCAGAGGCAGATGCCGTCGGTGCCGGAAAGGTCGCCGATAAGCGTATTCGCCTTCGGATCCTCGTCGTTGCCGATCATGATCGGGACGACGTGGTTGCCGCCGTCACGGTACATCGCCTTGAACTGCATCATACCGTGCTCGTCTTTGGTTTCGGAGGTCATATCCTCCTTCGCGGTCATCTTCAGCGCCTGGCCGTAGCCCTCGGGCAGCTTCGCGAAGGTCTTGTCGAGGGAATAGGTAACGTTTTCGGTGCGGTCGCCGGACGCTCTGGAAAGGTCGCGTCCGGAGTAACTCTCAAAGCTGAATATGCTGGTTACCTTCTCACCGGCCTTTATCGGAACGAGGCCCGCGATCGCGGCCTTCAGCGCGGCGATGGCTTCCTCGGCCTCGACCTGCTTCGGACCCTTCCAGAGCAGCGTCTCGGCGTTCTCTATCTGCTGGCTCAGCTCGATATAGGAACGCGGGGTGACGTTGCCGCGCCAGTATGTCTTTCCGTTCTGGCAAAGCCCTTTGAGCTCG
>JAFRVI010000067.1 GCA_017438525.1 Clostridia bacterium | reverse complement strand
TAAAGCCCTTACCGGCAAGCAGCTGGCTGACGAGAGCGGGGCTCCAACTCCAGAGCTTATAAGTGAGCTTGCTTGCGTCGAACTTGAAGGTGTATCCGACCGCGCTCCAGTGAGGCTCGTGCCCCATAAAGACCTTAACCGAAACACCAGTGTCACCGGCATTCGCTTCGACAGTTTCGACGCGAGCCGCGACTTCGTCTTCTGCCGCAACGCTCGCTACCGGGATAGCCATAGCGAACAGCATGGCAATAGCGAGGACGACAGACATGAGTTTAGCAAATTTCTTCATAACTGCATTCCTTTCTTTTGTTAAGATTGATTGCACTTTATGGTTTCCCATACCATACGCTAATAGTTTACAATACTATTCACGATTTGTCAATAGATTTTTTTATGAAAAATTATGAATTTTTGCCGAAACAGCGCCGGTTCTGCAAGCCCGAACGGTTTGGCAAGTCCTCGGCGATCACTTTTTGAGATATTTGCGGCGCGTCGCTTCGCCGCCGCGGATGTGGCGCTCGGATTTGTTGCGGTCGAGCACCTCCCTCACCTGTCTGAAAAGCGACGGGTCTATGGCTGAAAGTCTTTCCGCGACGTCCTTATGCACGGTGCTTTTGCTTATGCTGAACCGCTTCGCCGCCGCACGAACGGTGGCGTTGTTTTCAATAATATATTCGCCGACATCCACGGCGCGGCGTTCGTATGATGCGTTCATAAATGACCGACCTGCCTTTCGGTCATTTATATGCGGAAGACCGGAGCGATATGCCGCGCCGGTCGGAAAGCGTTATCAGCCCTGCTTATCGGGCGCGAGGTATCGGGTCACAAGATAGTCAAGGTCAATATCGCTCGTATAGAATATATGCTCGAAGCCCGTTGAGCCGAAGAAACAAAAATACAATCGGCCGTCCTTCTGTATCAACTCAAGCCGCGCACCGTTGCCGTAATCAATTTCGGCGGCGTCGCCCTCCGGACTCCTGAAGCGTTCCCTGCCCGGCCCGTAAACACATACGCACTGGTAAACCTCGTAGGCGTTTTCGGGCTTGATCTTGTAGGTCTCTCCCCCGATTTTTACATTTGCGGAATCGTGCGCGTAGGCGAAGGTCGTGGCGGCGGAAAGCTCAGAGCTCAAGTTCGCGTAGCGTTTCCAATACGACATATACCACCAGAACGAGAAAATCATTCCGATAAAAAACATACCTACGATTATTATCGTGATAAGAATTTTTTTATCCCCGAACCTGCGGCCCTTGCCCTCGTTGCGAATTACCGGTTCGTACATATTTGTCGTATTGATATCACCCATTCTTTCATCCGCCTTTTACTTCGTTTTTGCTTTTGTCGAGATAGCGCGATACTATATAGGAAAGCCGCACGTTATCACCGCGGAAGACGTGGGAGTATTTCTCGGAATCGGAATAGCAGAAATACAACTCCTCCTCTTTTCCGTCGCCGACTTTAACGAGCTTCAGTTCTGCGCCGTTGCCGTACGTCACGGTGACGGTTTCGCCCTCCGGAGCGCGTCGGCGCTCCTTGCCCGGTCCGTAAACACATACGCACTGGTAAAGCTCGTATACGTTATCGGCCGTGAGTTTGTAGGTTTCACCGTCGTTCTCGACGATGGCGGAAGCGTGCTTATAGGCGTACGTCGTGCTTTCGGAAAGCTTGCCGCAGAACTCGCTGAAGCGGCGGCCTGCGCTCATGTTTTTCCAAAGCAATCCGCCGATAACGGCGAGAATAGCGACGGCTACAGCGATCAAAACCGCGATCTTCCATTCTTTGCGGCGTTTGCCCTTGCGTTTGTTTTTACTTTTATTCACGAACTCATACATTTCGGACACGATCATGCCCTCCTTTATAATCGTCGTATATATTAGTCGTATATATTATATATGAAACAACCTGAAAAGTAAAGAGACATTTTATGAAAGAAAGGACGGCCGCGCCCAAAGGGGCGTACAGCCGTCCTTTTGCTGTGATTCAGCGTCCTTCGTCATTCGGACCCGGGCGGAATATCAGCGCGTTCGCGCCCGATCATCCGAGCGAACTCTCGTCCGCGAGTTTGGCGGCGACACGAAGGATAGCGAGTGCGTCGTCGACCTCGATCTTGCCGTTGCCGTCAATGTCGCAGGTCGCGAGGAGCTCGGGCGTTGGCTCCGCGAGCTTCGCGGCAACGCGGAGCGCGGCAAGCGCGTCATCGACTTCGATCTTGCCGTTGCCGGTCGGGTCGCCCTTCTTGAACGCGGGGGTGGTGTCGACGACCGTGAAGCCGACAGTCACGCTCTTGCTGCCGTTGACGACTACGAGCGTGTATTCGCCGACTTCCGTGATCTCGGTGCCGGCGGCGTACTCTTCACCGTTCAGCGTGGCGGTCGCTCCTTCGGGCGTCCAGGTTATCGCGAGCGGTTCAGCCGCGTTGTAAAGGTCGAACTGCGCGCCGTCTTCGACGCTGACGACCGGAACGGGCGTATCGTCCACTATCGTGAAGTGAACGGTGACGCTCTTGTCGCCGTTGGTGACGACCAGCGTGTATTCGCCGGGCTCTTCTATGAAGGTCTGCGTGTACGCTTCGCCGTTCAGCGTGGCGGTGGCTTCTTCCGGAGTCCAGGTCACGACGAGCGGACCTTCGCCGAAGTCGGAAAGCTTGAATTCCGCGCCGTCTTCGACGCTGACGGTCGGCTCTTCATACTCGATATCGAGGGTGAAGTAGACCGCGGTAGACTCGTACTTATTCTGGACGAACAGGCGATGCTCGCCGGGGGTCTTGACAACGGAGCCGTTCTCGAAGGGCGCGTGATCGAGCTCGGCGTTGGTCGATTCGTCCCACGTGATAGTGACGGGCTCGGTGTAGGTCTCGCCGTCGGCGACTCCGCCGACAACGGGCGCGTTGAGCTCGGGCAGCTCGATGGCGACGCCGAAGTCGGCGAGCGCTTCGGCGACCGCTTCGCTGCGGAGCACGGTGTTGATATACGCCTCGTTGACGCTTACCGCGTTGAGCGCGGCTTCGAGCTCGACAAGATAGTTGTTGAGGATCTTCTTGGCGGATTCGTTCGCGTTCGCGTTGAGCGCGAGCGCCTCCTTCACGGCTTCGTATTCGTTGTAAATCGACTGAACGTATTTATAGTTCCAGCCGTTCTCGAATTCCACGGCGCGATCGGCGGCGTTCTCGGCGGTAATATTAGAGCTGCCGAGTCCGACCTGGTAAACGACGCCGTCGAAGAAATCGCCGTAGGTCGAACCGGTCACGATATGCGCGGCAACGGTGTAGCCGACGTTGGTGTTGTACTTCGCGTTGCCGGAGACCTCGGCCTCGCCGGACTTGCTGCCGTCAAGATAAAGCGTGAGGACGCCGGACTGGAAGTTCAGCATCACGCTGTGGTATTCGCCGGGGTTCACGTTTTCTTCGGAGACGACGGAGTACTTCTCGGTCGTGTACATATCGAAGGCGACGTGTCCGTCCGCGGTCAGATAGAGCGAGAAGCCCTTGTCGTCCTTGCTGCAGCTGAAGATGTACTGCTCCGCGCCGACGGTGCCGACCTCGAACGCGGCTTCGATCGCGAACTTGCGAGCCGTCAGCGTCGCGGCGGACGATGGCGCGAAGATCGTCATGCGGCTGTCCCCCGCTCCGGAGAAGCCGTATTTCGTCTTATTCTTTATCGCATCGCCTCTCGTTGTGACCGAGAGGCCGTTCAGTCCGGTCGTCTGCGGTTCGCCGGTGATGAAGAAGGCGTTTATCAGGTTCATTCCCGACGGCGTTTTTATATCCGGCTCGCCGACGATGGAGTTGTAGATGATCGGCTCGGACGTCTTGCCTCCCGAGTCTACGGCGTAGACCGCGAGCTCGAAGCCCCTGTCGCCGGACGCCGCGGTGTAGGGAATCAGTCTTCTGTAGGATTTCGGCATATCCCTGACCTGCGGGTAGTTGTAGAATTCGGAGAAGCTCTTGGCGCTCGTCTTTCTGCCGCTGGGAATGCCGGTGATCTCGAAGACGTAGCGGTGGACCATATCGTCGTCGTTCGCGGCGGTGAAGTTTGCCTCGACGTTGCTGCCGTTTATCGCCGCGGTAACGGTCGCGTCCTCGGGGAACGCGGGTGCTTCGTTGGCTTCTTCAAAGCGGTAGTCGTCGTAGTACATCAGGTTGGTCTTGTTCACGAGATCGGGAGCAGGAATGTAGAACGGCTGCTTGATGATCGCGTCTCTGCCGAAGTCGATCCTGGTGATCTTTACGTTGCCGCCGGCGTCGATCTGGAGCATAAGTCCGTCGGAAACAGCCCAGGAGTCGGGGTCGATCGTGGTTTTGCTTCCGCTCTCGAGGTAGCCGTTCTCGATCGCCATATACTGAACGCTGCCGCAGTTCAGCGAGGTGAAGTCGCGCTGATAGATGGTGCGTTCGTCCTCCAGCGGGAAGTGGACGTGTCCGCCGAAGGTCACGACCTCGGGGTAATCCTTGAGGTGGTCGTATATGCTCCTGCTGCCCCACCAGGTGCCGGTGTAAAGGTCGGAGCCGTAGGTCGTGCCGAACACCGGAGCGTGGGTGTAAACGAAGATGTGCTTGCCGGGCGCCGCGGCGCGGGCGGCGGCAAGCTCGGTGTCGAGCCATACGAGATCCTGCGGATCGAAGCGGGCTTCCTGGCTGTTCCAGTAGTCCATCATGTTGACGCCGATGAAGTGGTAACCGTTGATTACCATGTGGCGGTTGCCTCTGGCAAGGTTGGTGCCGGGCTCGTCTTCGGTGCAGTAGCTGCCGAGCTGGGTATAGAAGGAATTGATGTGATTCCACTCGCTTCCCTGCGCGTCGTGGTTGCCGGTGATGAAGAAGGACTTGATGTCTTCGCCGAAGACTTCGTCGTTTATGCTCTTGTACGCCTGCGGGATATTGTCGTTGTAGCTGCTCTGCGAGAAGTCGCCGTCGACGGTTATCGCGTCGATGTTGCCGCCGGAGTACTTCTTCAGCAGCCGCGCGGCGTTAAGGTATTTGTTGGTAGTGCTCGAACCGAGCGTGCCGTCGATATGGATATCGCTGACCGCGCCGAAGGTGAAGACGATGTTGTCTTCGTCAAACTGCACCGCCGGCAGAGTTTCGCGCATAAGTCTCTTCAAAATTACCACCTGCTCGTTGATCATTTCCTGCGTGGCGTTCGGGTTATCGAGGACGGCCTGCGCCGCGGCGATAACGTCGGGGTAGTCCAGCGCCGCCTGCGTTCCCTCGAGGGCGGCGAGCGCGGATTCGAGCGCGGAGTAGTCTACGTCGCGCTTCTCGCGGTAGGCGAGGAAGTCGGAGAAATAATACTCGGTGTAGGGACCGTCGTCAAGCAGGAAAGAAATACCCTGCGCGCTGTCGATATCCTTCATCAGCCCCGTGTAGCCGCTGAATCCGGTGAACGGGAACATATAGTAGCCGTCTTCGGTGTATTCATAGCTGTTCGTGCTCATATAGAAAACCTGCCAGCCGTTGAGAGCCGGACTCGTCAGAATACGGAGTCTGACTTGGCTGGTAACGGGCATATTGCCGTTCGCGTCCTTGACCGCGATCATAACGCCGTCGTAGTCCGAGAGCTTGCTGACGCCGTCGGAGGGCTTCCAGGGAGACGGGCAGGCGATGTCGTTGGAGTCATACGCCTTGTTGACCAGGCAGTTGAAGCCGCCGGACTGCGATTTGACCGCCTTTATCGACTGCGTCGCGGCGCCGACGAGCTGCTGATCGGAAAGCGAGTAGGTCGCGGTAACGTTGTTGACGTGACCGTTGTTGGCGGAGGTCTGCGCGAGATTCGCCTGCGTCCACTTCTGCACGCCGTCGAGCTGGAGGTACTCGTACTCCTTCTCCTCCGGCGGCTCGACGGGGTCGCCCTTCGTGTAGGCGCATATGTCGGAGATGTACGCCTTGTCGCCGACGGCGATCGACTTATAGAACAGCGCCGAAAGAATGCTTATGTTGTCAATCTCGCCGTTCGAGAGGTTCTTGTAATCGTCGAATTTCAGGTGATAGTAGCCGTTCGCGTAAACGACGTTCATATCGTAGTAGTTGCCTTCGTACAGCCAGTAACTGCCCCAGTCGGTCGCGTCGCGCATAAGGCGGACCTGGAACTGGGTCAGCGGGATCTCGTTACCGTCCGCGTCCGAGAAGGCGATGGCTATACCGTCGAAGTCGGAGAGTTTATACCCCTGCGAAGCGTCCGCAAAGCGGAACGGATTCTTCGCGAGAAAGCCGCCGTTTTTGCTCTGGGTCGCAAGACAGAAGCGCTGTTTGCTCGTATCGGTGACGGTCAGCTCAACCGACTGCGTCGCGTTTCCGATAAGACCCTTATCGGAAAGCGCGTAGCTCGCGCCGAAGGTCACCATGCTCGCCACATCCGAGGCGGTCCAGTCCTGGACGCCCGTAAGCTGAACGTAGGTGTAGGAGTCGTCGGTCTTTGCCGCGCTTGAGAAAAGCACGACGCCGCTGAATATGCCGATGAGCATACACACGGCGAGCAAAGTTGATAACGTCTTCTTCATAATCATACCTTCCTTTCGGAGATTCGGCACGGGAACAATCCCCCACCGTAAGTGATAACACTCCATACTTTTATTATAACGAACGCGCACGAAATGTCAACGATTTTTTGCGTGAAAAAGCATTGTTTTGCGCCTTTGCGTTGGATATTTCCGAACAGTCACGGCAAAATAAAAGCGGGTGAGAAAGAATGAAGAAAGCAAAGAAATACATCGTTACTATGCTGCTGACCGCGCTTTTCATCGGAGCCGCCGCCGCGGCGCCGACGGTAGTGCGTTCCACACTGCCGACGGTCACAGCCAAGCGCGTTACGAGCAGGACGATCGAAGACACTGTCGAATGCTCCGGCGTCATCGAGCCGCGGTACGCAAAGGATCTTTACACCGCCGCCGGACTGACCGTGGACGAGGTCTACGTTAAAAACGGACAGCGCGTCAGGGCGGGCGATCCGCTCTTCTCCGTCGACAAGGCCGCGACGGTTTCGCTCTGGGAGGCCGCCGAAAACAACTCCCGCGAAGACGGCGAACAGGTATCGAAGCTGCTTGACGGGCTTATAGCCGACTACTTCACAAACGCGGTCGGCAATATGTTCTCCTCCTTCTCAGACGACGCCGCGGGCGGAAACGCAAGCGGCGCGACGAGCGAACTGCTCGTGCTCGTGCCGGACGTGGTCACCGCTTCCGCCGACGGAGTCGTCGCGAACCTCGCGATCGAAGACGGCGCGTACGCGGACGGCTCCGCTCCCCTGCTCCGCATCTGCGACACGTCCGCGCTGTTCGTAAAGTGCGAGCTGCCGGAGAGCTTTGCCCCCTCCCTCGCGGAAGGGCTCGACTGCGTCGTGACCGGCGACGCCTTCGAAGGCGAATACACCGCGACGCTGAAGGAAATCTCGCCGGTGGCGAAAAGCGTTTCCGGAGGGCGCTCCACCGTGGAGTGCCTCGCGGAGATCGACTTCCCCGACGGCGAGCTGAAGGCGGGCTATACGGCGGAAATGAAGATCGTGCTCTCGCGCAAAAGCAACGCGCTGACGGTACCGTGGTCCGCTCTGAACGAAGACTCCGACGGGAAGTTCGTCTGGGTCCTGCTCGGCAGCCGCGCCTACCGCCGCGGCGTAGCTACCGGCGCGGAACTGGACGACTGCGTAGAGGTGAGCGGCATCGAATCCGGCTGCCTTGTCATATCCGAGGCGGACGGTACGATCGGTTCCGGCAAGCAGGTGACAATAAGAAAAATCAACTGAAACGGTATTATAAAAATAAATGGATAAGATCGGCGCATATATAAGAAACCTCAAACGAAAAAAGCTCCGCACCGCTCTCGCCGTCATCGGTATCGCGATAGGCGTTTTTTCCGTCGTCACGGTGATATCGATAGGCATGACGGGAAAGGAGGTAATAATCAGCGAAATAGACGGTCTCGGGTTCAGCGGACTCTCGATCGAAAGCGAGGACTACCCGCTGACCGAAGCGCAGCTGTCGCAGGTGCGCTCCGTTACGGACGGAGCCACTCCGATAATAATCCGCTACGCCTACTCACGCCTGCGCTCGACCGACCTGAACACCGTGCTTATCGGTGCGGGCGCCAACGTCTGCAGGGTCACAAAACTGAACGTGCTCCACGGCAGAGCGTTCACCGAAAAGGAGGTGCGCGAGCGGGCGCGGGTCTGCGTGCTTTCCGCGGACGCGGCGGCACAGGCGTTCGGCCGCGAAAACGTCTGCGGAAACGAGCTCGTGCTGCGGATAAACGGGAAGGATATCCCGCTGAAGATTGTGGGAGTGGCGGAAGCCGGAACGGGCACTATCGCGACGCTGACCGGACAGAGCTTCCCCGCCTTCGCGCATTTGCCATACACCACGCTGAGCGACGCCGCGGGCGTCGGCGGATTCGACCGCATCAGCATCGACGCGGAACCGAAGCGCGCGGACGCCGTCGCGGCCGCAGTACTGAAAAAACTCAACGCCACAGCGGGCGATAAGGAAGCGTATTCAGTCACCGATATCGACCGCGAGCGCGACAAATACGCCGGCATCATCGACGCGGTGACCGCGGTAGTCAGCGGGATCGGCGGGATCTCCCTGCTCGTCGCGGGGCTGATGATAATGACGCTTATGCTCGTTTCGGTCAGCGAGCGCGGACGCGAGATCGGCATTAAGAAGGCGCTCGGCGCGCGGACGAAACACATCGTCGCGGAATTTCTGACGGAGTCCGCCGTCATCTCCGCGCTCGGCGGCGCAGTCGGAGTCGCGCTCACCTTCGCCGCCGCTCTCGCGCTGAAGCTGGCGACCGGCGCGGCGCTGAACATTTCACCTCAAGTCGTGCTCGCCGGACTGCTGCTTTCCTGCGGGACGGGGGTAGTCTTCGGAGTCTACCCCGCGCTGAAGGCGGCGCGGCTGCGGCCCGCGGAAACGCTGCGGAGGTAAATTCGCGGAAGACGGAAAACCCGCGTTTTTCGTCTTCTTTTTTGTCTTATTTAATTGACATTCCGCCGGATAAGGTATATAATGGTTGCGTATGAATTTTACCCGGAGGCAAATAATGGATAACGAACTTACGAAAGTACTTCTCGTATACCCCGATTTCGTCAGCGCCGCTTCCGAAAAGCGCAACACCGGCGGCAACTGGAGCGAAGGCCTCGCTTCCATCTCGGCCGTTCTCAAGCAGGGCGGCCACAAGGTCAGCTTAATGCATATCGTCTATGAATACGACGAAGAAACGTTCAAGAAAAAGCTCAAGGAATTCGACTACGATCTTATCGGCATCTCCTGCCGCACGACCGCGTTCGAATACGTTTCCGACCTTGTGAAGTGGGCGAAGGAGGCCGACCCCGACTGCTTCATCTGGATAGGCAGCTATCACGCGACGATCGAGCCGGAAGAAGTCATCAAAGTGCCCGGCGTCGACTGCGTATGCATCGGCGAAGGCGAATACCCCTCGCTCGAGCTCGCGCAGAGATACAAGACCGGCGACTACTACGATATACAGAGCTTGTGGTTCAAGAAGCCCGACGGCGAGATCATACGCAATCCCGTCCGCCCGCTGCTCGAGAATCTGGACGAGCTCCCGCTGCCCGACTTCGATCTTTTCGACTACAAAAATCTCGAGTGCATGCGCCTCGACACCGCGCTCGTCATGATGTCGCGCGGCTGTCTTTTCTCCTGCACCTACTGCGGAAACTCGCAGTTCCGCAACGTCTACCCGAATAAGAAAAAATACGCGCGCTTCCGTTCCCCCGAGAACGCGATGCTCTATCTGGAGACGCTGCTCAAGAAGTTCCCGAACATCAAGTTCTTCAACTTCCGCGACGCGATCTTCAATATGTACGACGACTGGTTCTACCCCTTCATGGAGATGTATACCGAGAAGATACACCTCCCCTTCACCTGCAACCTGCGCCTCGATATCATGACCGAGAAGACTGTCGAAACGCTGAAGAAGGCGGGCTGCTATCTGATCGACGTCGGCGTCGAGAGCGGCAACGAAGAGATCAGAATGAAGTACTGCAAGCGCATGATGACCAACGAGCAGATGATCAACGCTTTCTCGTGGTTCCACAAGTACGACTTCACGACGATGACCTACAACATCGTCGGTCTCCCGCACGAAACGCTCGCGAAGACGCTTGAAACGATCAAGCTCAACGTTCAGCTCAATCCCGACAAGGTCATACCCAACATATTCTACCCCTACCCGCACACCGTGCTCGCGGATATCGCGAGTAAATGCGGCTCCTTCCCGGACGTTATCCCCGCGGATATGAAGGTCCCCTTCTATCAGGAGGACTACCCGCCGCACGAGGTGCTCTACGCCTCCAACTTCTTCCACAAGTACATCAAGCGCTACAAGCGCTGCGCGAAGTACCGCCCCAGATGGCTCGGAAAGATGTTCGAGAAGATGTACGACCGCCGCTTCACCAGCAAGCTCGTGCCGCGCAAGTTCCTCAACTGGCAGTATGATCTGCGCCACCGCGCGATCCTCCGCACAAAGCGCTTCGTCATCCGCAAGATGCCCAAGCTCTACCTCTTCCTGCGCCGCAAGCGCAACAGAATCAAGGAAAACGGCGAAGCGAAGGCCGCGAGCTGAAACACCCGATAAACGTCAGAATCCCCGCCGACTCGGCGGGGATTCTTTATGTTTTCGGGCTGTTTCGGCGCTTTTGCGGTTTTCGCGGCGCGGAGGCATCAATTCTGCGTTTCCGACCTCGTTATCGCCTCTGAAGGAGCGTTTTTCGCTCCCGCCGGCGATACTGCGAAACGCGGCGCAGATTTCCGAAAATATAGCCGGATAATCTATATATGAACGGTATTTATATGAATATCGTTCATATCGGTTGTATTCATACAGGGTTCCGGCGAGCGCAAAAGGGGACGAAAAATCGCCGTATCGGGTGACAATCATCATCCGATACGGCGTGAAAGCGCGCTGTTACGGGGTTTTTCCGCCTTCGCAGGATCGCGCGGCGCAGGTTGACGTTATTCCTTCTCTATAATACAGAAAGCGACGGCCGTTTGGGCGGTATGACTGAGGGAAAGATGCCATTTCAGTCCTTTATCCTTCAGCTTTTCGCCGAGCTGACCGCTGATGCGGTAATACGGGCTGCCGAGCTCGTCGCGGAGCACCTCAATATCCTTCATCGTGATGCCTCTGAAACCGGTGCCGAGCGCCTTAACGAACGCCTCCTTCGAGCAGAAGTTGCCGCAGATCGTCTCGGGATTGAAGCGCTTTTCGGCGAACAATTCGCCCTCCGCCTTTGAGAAAAAGCGCTCTATGAAGTTTTCCCTTCCCTTGATGACGGCCTTTATCCTGCCGACCTCTTCAATATCGACTCCTATTCCGTAAATCATCCTTCATTCTCCTTTCAACTGTGCGTATTCTGTGTATATCTCCGAAAAACTATCTGAAAAGTCTGGGCGCGACCGCACGCATCTCGGCGAGCATCTCTTCGCTCGGCTCGAAAACGAGCAGCGCTATCTTGTGCTCGTGGCGCAGAACGGCGTAGTAACAGTCGGGATTCTCCGGCGCGGAGCACATGAACCAGCGCTTGTCGTAGTCGTTTTTCAACTGCTGCTTCGTCTTCTTCAGGTCGGAGTATTTGCCGAACGCCTCAAAATCGCGCACGTTGACCGTCGCGACTCTGCGGCGGCGGCTTTTCGCGGTTATGACGTCGAGGTCTATCTCGCCGCCGAAGTAGTTGTATTCGTATTCTGTCCGCATGGTGCCGATAAGATGCCACGCGCCGACGACCGCGCCGACGGAAAGGATCGGCACGAGGATACTGAGCCCGTAGCGCGAGAGCAGTCCGGCGGAAATTATCGCCGCGGCTATGAGTATCAGCGTGCCCGCGGCTATGAGCGCGACGCGGACGTAATCCGCGGCGCGCCAGACGCGTCTGACTATTTTTTCGTAATAATTCTGCATATCTGCCTCTTTCCGACGCGGAGCGTCAGGCGATTATCTGTATTCTTTCGATGCTTTCCGCTCTTCCGGTCGCCTCGTCGATGCGGATGACGACGCCGCAGAGCGCCGTTTCTCCTTCCGCGACGGCGAAGCGCGTGGGCATTCTGTTGAGCATAAACTCTATCGCGAGTTCCTTTTTGACGCCGAGGACGGAGTCCGTCGGTCCGCACATACCCGCGTCTGTGATGAAGGCGGTGCCGCCTTCAAGGACGCGCTCGTCCGCGGTCTGAACGTGGGTGTGGGTGCCGATAACGGCGGAGACCCTGCCCGCCAGATATTCCGCGAGCGCGCGCTTCTCGCCCGTCGTTTCCGCGTGGAAATCGACGACGATCGCCTTGACGAAGGGATCGAGCGAGGCGAGCAACTCGTCCGCCTTGCGGAACGGGTTGTCGCAGGGATCCATATACGACGCGCCGACGAGGTTGATAACCGCGACGGCGAACCTGCCCATATCGTAAACGCAGAGCCCCTTGCCGGGCGCGGCGGGCGAAATATTCGCCGGACGCAGCAGGTAGGGCGCTTCCGCAATGTAATCGTACGCCTCGCGGCGCTTGAAGGAATGGTTGCCGCCGGTCACGACGTCGACTCCGGCGGAGAAAAGCGCCTCCGCGGACGCCTCCGTGACTCCGTCGCCGTCGGCGGAGTTCTCGCCGTTCGCTATGCAGAAGTCTATCGCCTGAAAGCGCCTGAACGCCGGCAGCTTCGCGGCGACCGCTTCCCTGCCGGGCCTGCCGACGACGTCACCGAGAAATAATACGTTCATTAAAAAGCTCCTCTTTCAGCCGCGCTACGGGCATGCCCATCACGTTGTAAAAATCTCCGTTTATGCGGCGCACGAGCGTTGAACCCGCGCCCTGTATGCCGTACGCGCCCGCCTTGTCCATCGGCTCGCCGGAAGCGACGTAGTCGGCGATCTCTTCCCCGCGCAGCGCGCGGAACTCGACCTCGGTGCGTTCGGAGAAGCCGAAACCGCCGCCGGCGAAAGCGACGTAAACGCCGGTAACGACGACGTGCGTCCTGCCCGAAAGCTCGCGGAGCATAGCGGCTGCGTCCGCTTCGCCGCGGGGCTTGCCGAGCGCTTTGCCGTCGATGACGACGACGGTGTCGCAGCCGATGACCGCCGCGTCGGGAAAGCGCGCCGCAACCGCCTTCGCCTTCAGCTCGGCGAGGTAGGCGGGGCATTCCTCCGGCGGCATACCGTCGGGGGTTGTTTCTTCAATATCGGCGGGGACGCATAACGCCTCCGGCGCGATAAGCTTTATCAGTTCGACGCGTCTGGGCGACGCGGAGGCGAGCACTATTTTCATCCGGCGTCCCCTTTCGCAATTCTTTCCGTATAAATTATATCATCATATATCAAAAATAGCAATATCTTTTCCGCGCAAGTTGTGTTATGATACTGTTATGGTTATTGTGAACGGAAATTTGCCGGCGGAGGCGATCCGGCGGCTCGAAAAACTGACCGGTAAGGTCGTGAAGGTCCCGGCGGCGAAGGCGCTGCCCGGGGCGCTTGCGGCGCACCCGGATATGCTGATACACGCCTCGCCGGACGGACCGGTATGCGCGCCCGAAGTACTCGCCGCGCTCCTCGCCGAAGCCATTTCCGCGCGGGCGGGAGAGGCGGATCCCGGAGCCGTCTACCCCGCCGACGTGCGCTACAACTGCTTTAAGCTGAACGGCGCGCTTATATGCAATATCGCGCACACCGACGGCGCGATACTTTCGTATTACCGCGAACGCGGCGCCCGGATCATAGACTGCAAACAGGGCTATTGCTCCTGCTCGGCGCTGCGGCTGCCCGGCGGAGTGATTACCGCGGACGTGAACGTCGCCGCCGCGTGCGAAAAAGCGGGCGCGGACGTGCTGCGTATAACGCCGGGAAATATAACGCTCGACGGCTACGACTACGGCTTCATCGGCGGGTGCGGAGGCATGGCGGGCGGCAAGCTCGCGCTTTTCGGCGATCCGCTGACGCACCCGGACGGCGAACGCGTCCTCGCCTTCGCCGCCGCGCGCGGAGTCGATGTCGCGCCGCTGTGCGACGGCGTGTTGACCGACTACGGCGGGATGATCGAGATAATATAGGCATAAAAACAGAGCGAAGCAAAATGTCCGACCGTGATAAGGCAGTAATTTGAAAACGGTCAAAAACAACTGAATTAGCGCGGTAAAGGCAAGATAATACCGAGATTACAGTAATGTAGTCCCGGTATTTTTCTATTTAGAAAAACGTTCCGCACATTCGTCTTTTTCGCCGCTCCGCGCTACAATATGGGTGAAAGGAGGCGGGAACGCTGTGAAATACATAAAGCAGCCTAAGAGGCAAATTGTACTGGACGACTTTGAATGGCGGGCGCTGGTCAAGGGGATCAACGAATACCGCAAGCAGGTCATCGACGAGGACGGATGCGTGGAGGTCGTGAACGAACTGCTGATCAAGATCATCGACGCTCCGACGAAGAAAATCAAGGTTATAGAGGTATCAAAATGAAGGACAGTTGGATCGGACAAGTCGGGGTTTGAGGGCAGAAACACTACCGGTATTTGAAAGAAAACAAGCCCACCGTCGTCAATGTGATGCGTATGAACGGCAGCTTGAAGAAGTATCTACGAGAGGTAGACGAGCAGGCGGAAGGAATGCTATTTCAGCTTGTAAAACAGATGGCGAAGGACGAGGGCGTGGACGAGGCGATGAAACGCCGCGATCAGCTCTACTGGGTCGGGCGCATGAACAATATCCGAAATCGCGCCGAGGAAATCGTTCTGCGGGAGGTGATCTGCTTATGACCCTGCTTGAAGATCTGTGGTATGGCAACGTAAACCCGCACGAGACGATACTGACTGAGAACCGGCGGTATAAGCACCTGCTCTCGCTGATGGGCAGGAAGCGGGACGAGCTTGCCGAAACGCTGACCGACAGACAACTGGAAACACTTGAAAATTACGACGAGGCGATGAACGAAATGCATTCATTTGCCGAAGTCGAGGCGTTCTCCTACGGCTTTCGTCTCGGTGTCAAACTGATGATCGAGGCAGGCATGCCGCTCACAAAAGGAATCACATAACGCACAGCGGCGGGGTCGTTCCCGCCGCTGAATCTTTAATGTAATTCGTTATATGTTGACTGCACGCACTTTTATTTTTGTTAACTGCCCCCGCTTTTTACGGCGGGGGCAGTTGTATCTGCAGCTTAGATTAGTTTGTGATTGCTTTTTATCCGAATAAGGATCTGAAAAAATCGCGGATCGCGTAGATGATCGACATGAACCAG
>JAFRVI010000066.1 GCA_017438525.1 Clostridia bacterium | reverse complement strand
CTTTTTAAGATGCGGAGCAGTTTTGAACGAGATGTTTATCGTTCAGGCAAAACAACAAAACAGCGGTCATACTTGATGTATGGCCGCTGTTTTTTGTGAAGCATGGGCGGGAAACAGCCGTTCAAAACCCGACTTATCCCTGATTTGCGCGCCCTTTGCACAGGGGAGCCGTCAACGTTTCCGCTTTGCTTGGGGGATCCCTCGGGCTTCGCCCTCGGGATGACAGCGGTTTCGGCGCTTATTTTATCACTCTTACTCTCACGATCTGGGGTATGTCCTTTATCGCGGCGATAACATCGTCATCGATCTCGGAAACGACGTCGAGAATCGTATAAGCGATATCGCCGCGCGACATATTCGACATATGCTCGATGTTGATACCCTTCGCCGCAACGGTTGAGGATATCTGTGAGATGATGCTCGGAACGTTCGCGTGGATGAGGCAGACGCGGGTGCCCTCGCCTCTCGGGACGTTCACCGTCGGGAAGTTGACGGAGTTCTTGATGTTGCCGTCCTCGAGGTAGTCGCGCAGCTCCGCCGCCGCCATGATGGCGCAGTTCTCCTCGCTCTCCGGAGTGGAGGCGCCCAGGTGCGGGATCGCGACGACGTTCTTGACGCCGATGAGGCCCGCCGGGAAGTCGGTCACGTAGGAGGCGACCTTGCCACTCTCCAGCGCCGCCTTCATATCCGCGCTGTTGACCAGTCCGCCGCGGGCGAAGTTAAGGATGCGGACGCCGTCCTTCATCTTCGCGATGCTCTCGGCGTTGATCATGCCCTTGGTGCTGTCGTTCTGCGGGACGTGGATGGTGATATAGTCGCAGGTGGCGAAGATCTCGTCGTTGCTCGCCGCCTTCTCTATCTTGCGGGAAAGTCCCCACGCGGCGTTGACCGAAAGGTAGGGGTCGTAGCCGCAGACCTGCATGCCGAGGTCGTGGGCGACGTTCGCGACCATGACGCCGATCGCGCCGAGGCCGATGACGCCGAGCTTTTTGCCGTAGACTTCGGGGCCGACGAAGTTGCTCTTTCCCTTCTCGATGACGGCTTCGGTCTCGTCGTTGTTCTCAAGCGTGTTCGCCCAGGAGATGCTCTCGGAGATCTTTCTGGAGGCGAGCAGCAGGCCGGCGACGACCAGCTCCTTGACGGCGTTCGCGTTCGCGCCGGGGGTGTTGAAGACGACTATGCCCTGCTTCGTGCAGCGGTCGATCGGGATGTTGTTGACGCCGGCGCCCGCGCGGGCGATGCACTTGCAGTCCGCCGGGAACTCCGTTTCGTGCAGCTTCGCGGAGCGCACGAGGACGGCGTCGTAGTTCTCGAGCTCTTCGCCGAGGACGTACTTATCGGGCGTCAGCGAGCTGACGCCGGTCTTGGATATCTTGTTGAAAAGCTTGACGTTGAACATTATTTGTTTTCCTCCTCAAACTTCTTCATGTAGGCGGCGAGCTTCTCGCAGCCCTCGACGGGCATCGCGTTGTAGATCGAAGCGCGCATGCCGCCGACGAGGCGGTGCCCCTTGAGGTTCACGAGGCCTTCGGCCGCCGCGCCCGCGACGAACTTCGCGTCGAGGTTCGCGTCGCCGGTGGCGAAGGTGACGTTCATAATGGAGCGGTCTTCCTTTGCCGCCTTCGGGATGAACAGCGCGGAGTTGTCCAGCACGTCGTAGATCATCGCGGCCTTCTTCTCGTTGATCTTCTTCATCTCGGCGAGGCCGCCCTTGGACTTGATCCATTCGAGCACGAGCTTGCACATGTAGATGGAGTAGCACGGCGGGGTGTTATACATCGAGCCGGCGTCGACGTGGGTCTTGTAGTTCAGCATCGTCGGGACGGAGTCGGGCGCATTGCCGACGAGGTCTTCGCGCACGATGACGACGGTCAGGCCCGCGGGCGCCATGTTCTTCTGCGCGCCAGCGTAGATAAGGCCGTATTTGCTGACGTCGGTCGGCTCGCTCAGGATGCAGGAGGACATATCCGCGACCAGCGGGATGTCGCCCGTCTCGGGCAGCTTCTTGTAGTGAGTGCCGAAGATGGTGTTGTTCTGGCAGATGTGCAGGTAGTCGGCGTCAGGACGGATGCTGAACTCCTTCGGGATGTAGGAGAAGTTATCCGCTTCGCTCGAAGACGCGGCGACGGCGTCGCCGAACTTCTGCGCTTCTTTGAACGCCTTTTTCGCAAAGCTGCCGGTGACGCAGTAGTCGGCCTTGCCGTTCTTCGTCATCAGGTTCATCGGCACCATCGCGAACTGCGTGGACGCGCCGCCCTGCAGGAAGAGAACCTTGTAGTTCTCCGGGATGGCCATGACTTCGCGGAGGAGCGCTTCGCACTCGTCGAAGATGGAAATATATACCTTTGAGCGATGCGACATCTCGGCGACGGACATTCCGCTGCCCTTATAGTCCAGCATCTCTGCCGCCGCGGTCTTCAGGACTTCCTCCGGAAGCATGGACGGACCCGCCGAAAAGTTGAATACTCTGCTCATAGTGATCGCTTCTTTCTGAAAATATATTTTGCGCACGCGGTGCGCGTTTTGACTGTTTCGCCGCTTATTCGTAAAGCGGATACTTCGCCGTCAGAGCGGCGACGCGGCTTCTGATCTCGTCCGCCTTCGTTTCGTATTCGGCGGCGGTCAGGTAGATAAGCTCCGCGATCTCGCGCATGTCGTCTTCCTTCATGCCGCGCGAGGTGGCGGCCGGAGTGCCGACGCGGATTCCGCTGGTCACGAAGTGGGATTCGGGATCGTTCGGGATCGCGTTTTTGTTCGCGGTGATATGTACGCTGTCGAGGCGCTTTTCCATATCCCTGCCGGTGATACGGAACGGGCGCAGGTCGATGAGCATAAGGTGGTTATCCGTTCCGCCGCTGACGAGGTCGAAGCCCTTTTCGATAAGGGCGGCGGCGAGCGCCTTCGCGTTCAGGATTATCTGGTGCTGGTACGCCTTGAATTCCGGCGTGAGCGCTTCTCCGAGGCAGACGGCCTTCGCCGCGATTATGTGCATGAGCGGGCCGCCCTGCGTGCCGGGGAATATCGCCTTGTCGATCGCTTTCGCGAGCTCTTCCCTGCACATTATCATGCCGCCGCGGGGTCCGCGGAGCGTCTTGTGAGTGGTGGTGGTGACAACGTCGCAGTACGGAACGGGGCTCTCGTGTTCGCCCGCAGCGACGAGTCCGGCTATGTGCGCGATATCCGCCATAAGATACGCGCCGACTTCGTCCGCGATGCGTCTGAATTCCGCGAAGTCTATCTTCCGCGGATACGCGGAGGCGCCGCAGACGATGAGCTTCGGCTTGTGCTCGTGCGCGAGGCGGCGGACCTCGTCATAGTCTATGTAATGCGTGACGGGGTCGACGCCGTAGGAAACTACGTTATAATATTTGCCGCTGATGTTGACGGGCGAACCGTGCGAAAGGTGTCCTCCGTGGTCGAGACTCATGCCGAGGATGGTGTCGCCCGGCTCGAGCAGCGCGAAGTAGACGGTGGTGTTCGCCGTCGCGCCGCAGTGCGGCTGGACGTTGACGTGGTCGCAGCCGAAAACCTTTTTGGCGCGCTCGATCGCGAGATTCTCGACAACGTCAACCTTCTCGCAGCCGCCGTAGTAGCGCTTCGCGGGATAGCCCTCCGCGTACTTGTTGGTGAGCTCCGTGCCCATCGCGGCAAGGACCGCTTCCGAAACGAAGTTTTCCGAAGCGATAAGCTCGATGTTTTCTCTCTGTCTGTCGAGCTCGGCGGCCATCGCGGCGCCGACCTCGTGATCGTACTTCTCAACAAATCCGATGGAGTCAAACTTCCTGCTCATTTTACTTTCCCGCTTTCATCCGCTAAAATTTATGCTATTATAATTATACTGCCGGCGAATTCGAATTTCAAGAAAAAAATAATTGCTTTTTATGCCGAATTTTATTATTATAAATACGGGTGGTTTGTATGAATAAACGAAACGGCAAAAGAATAACCGAGCTGCTCAAGGCGGAATACCCCGACGCGGAGTGCTCCCTCGAATACGAAAAGGACTACGAGCTGCTTATTTCCACGCGGCTCGCGGCGCAGTGCACCGACGCGCGCGTGAACATTGTCACGCCCGCGCTTTTCGCGCGCTACACGTCGCCGCAGGCGTTCGCGGAGGCGGACGTTCACGAGCTCGAGGGGTATATCGAGTCCTGCGGGCTTTACAAGACGAAGGCGGTGGATATAATCGAGATGTGCCGCCGGCTCGTCGAGGTCTACGGCGGGAAGGTGCCGGATAACATGGACGACCTGCTGACGCTCCGCGGCGTCGGAAGAAAGACCGCCAACCTGATCCTCGGCGACGTCTACGGCAAGCCCGCCGTCGTCACGGACACGCACTGCATACGCATCTCCAACCGCCTCGGACTCGCGGACTCCAAGGATCCGCGCAAGGTCGAGGACGCGCTCCGCGAAGCGATAGCGCCCGAGGAGCAGAACAACTTCTGTCACCGCCTCGTGCTGCACGGCAGAGCCGTCTGCACCGCGAGAAGCCCGAAGTGCGAAGCGTGTGTACTCGCAACTGTTTGCAAGAAACGCGGAGTATAAGGGGGCTTCTTTTGAAATACATCATCAAGCTTTTCAAAATGACAAAGCCGTGGAGGAAATATCTCATTCTCGCTGTCATCGGTCTGCTCGGAGCCACGGCGATAAACCTCTACACGCCGCTCATCACAAAGCGCGTTATACACTATATAGAGCTCGGACTGAACGACGATATCATCGTCACCATAGTCAAGTGGTGCATGATGCTGCTGATGTTCTATCTGCTGCGCGCGTTTATGAAGTTTCTCAATCAGTATTACGGGCATAAAGCGTCGTGGAACCTCGTCGCCCACGTGCGTACCATACTCTACGCGCACTACCAGAAGCTCTCGATGCGCTATTTTCACGACAAGCAGACCGGCGGACTGATGGCGCGCGTTGTCAGCGATACGTCGACGTTCGAGACCCTTTTCGCGCATGCGATACCCGATATCATTTCGTATATCATCACGTTCGTCGGCGTCTTCGTAATACTGCTGACGATAAATCCGGTGCTTACGCTTTACACCTGCATTCCCCTGCCCTTCGTAGGCGTTTCTTCGTTTATCCTGCGCCGGATGCGCCGTTATTTCCGCAAGGGACAGGAAATGAATTCCGAGCTGAGCGCACAGCTGCAGGACAACTTCTCCGGTATGAAGGAGATACAGATTTTCAACAAGCAGGAGCAGGAGCTCGAAAACATCCGCGGCAAGTCGCAGGCCCACGCGAACGCGCTGATACGCGCGCTTTTCAATTCCGCGGTCATGCACCCCATAGTCGAACTGCTCACCTCGCTCGGAACGATAATCGTACTTATCCTCGGCTCGATATACGCTTACAGGTCCGGCCTCGAAATATCGGAGCTTGTCACGTTCATACTCTATCTGGCGCAGTTTTACGCGCCGGTCGCGGGCTTCGCCCGCATCCTTGAAGATCTGCAGCACGGAATCGCCGGCGCGGAGCGCGTTTTCGAGGTGCTTGAGACCGAGCCGGAGATCAAGGATTCGCCCGACGCCGTGGACGTCGGAAGACTCACCGGAGAAATCAGCTTCAATCACGTTTCATTCTCGTATTACGACGAGATCCCCGTCCTGACCGACGTTTCATTCACCGCGAAGGCCGGCGAAATGCTCGCGATCGTCGGCGCGACCGGCGAGGGCAAAACGACCATGTCGTCGCTCATCGCGAGGTTTTACGACCCCAAAGAGGGCTCCGTCACCATGGACGGCATCGACCTGCGCGATATGAAGCTCGATTCGCTGCGCGACAATCTGAGCTACGTGCTTCAGGACGTTTTTCTATTCAACGGCACCGTGCGCGAAAACATCGCATATGCGGCGAACGGCGTTACCGATGACCAAATCGTCGAAGCCGCCAAGACCGCGTGCATACACAACTTCATAACGTCGCTTCCGGACGGCTACGACACCCAGATAGGCGAGCGCGGAACACGTCTTTCCGGCGGTCAGAAACAGCGCATCGCGATCGCGAGAGCGATACTGCGCGATTCGCCGATACTCGTGCTCGACGAAGCGACGAGCGCCGTCGACACCGAGACGGAGAGCAACATACAGCGCGCGATATCCAACATTGCCGGAACGCGCACCATCATAGTCATCGCGCACCGTCTCTCGACAATAAAGAAAGCAAACAAAATACTCGTCCTGAGCGGCGGACGCCTTGCGGAATCCGGCACTCACGACGAGCTTCTGGCTGAAAAAGGCATATATTACAATCTCTGCAACGATCAGAAGGTTTAGTCTCTGTATTCCTCCGCCCAGACGGCCTTGCCTTCAGCGAGGGATTTCTTCATGTCGAGGATGCGCTGGTTCTCGCTGCCGCGGTAGAGAAGCTCGAGCGAGCGTTCCGCGAGGATGAACGGGCCGTCGACAAGGAAGTCGCACTCGCGCAGCAGCGCCGCGACGTCGGCGTCGGTCTCCGCGACCTTCATTATCTCCTCGAAGGTGTAGCCGGTGAAGGCGAAGACGTCCAGCCCCTTCGCGTGCGCCGCCTTCGCGAGCTCGAGGCAGGGCTTCGGCTGATAGAACGGGTCGCCGCCGGAAAGGGTTATCCCCTTCAGAAGAGGGTTTTTATCCCACATCGCGATTATGTCCGCGGTGTCGTACTCCGTGCCGCCGTCCATCGCCCAGCTTTCCGGATTATGACAGCCCTTGCAGTGATGCAGGCACCCCTGAGTGAATATGCCGCAGCGGAAGCCCGGCCCGTCGGTTATAGAGTCCGGCACTATGCCGAATATTCTGATTTTCATACTCATCCCCCGCTTCCGCGAACTGTTCTTACAATATGATTTTATCACCCTATGCGAAGGGTGTCAATACGGCGCAAACTAATTATGAATTTTTTGTTGAATTATTCGGCAAAGCGTGTTATAATCCTCTTATTAAAATTACTCTGAACGGAGTTGGTGTCTGCCCGATGGGTAAAAGCGAAGACAAAGCCAAGTATAAGCAGAACAAAAAAGGTACCGCGCTGATGATAATCGGAATCGCGGTCATCGTGCTTCTCATAGTGTTCATTTTCTTCGGCACGGCGATCTCTGACTTCGTCAGAAACGTCTTCTCTAAGGGCTCCGACGACGCCTCCTCCGGCGGCGAAACGATCTCCTCGAGCGCCGTCGACAGCGGCGAAACGAACGACTCCGGCGACGAAACCGACAGCGGAGACCGCGCCGGCTATCCGGATGACGAAACGCAGCTTTCGCCCGACTATCAGCTCGCCGCGCCTAAATCGGGCGACGATATCGCGATAATCAACACCTCGCTCGGCACGATGAAGTTCAAACTCTTCCCGGAAAACGCGCCCAAGGCGGTCGCAAACTTCTCCGCGAAGGCGAAGGACGGCTACTATAACGGCATGTCTTTCCTCTATCTCTACGAGGACGTTCTGCAGTCAGACGGCAATATGGACACCATCTACGGCGACGGCTTCGAGAAGGAGCTGTCGATAAACCTGCACAACTACCTCGGCGCACTCGGTGTCTGCAACTCCGGCGACAAGAACTCCAACCAGTTCTACATCGTCACCGTCAACAAGGTCGCGGACGACATTCTCGAAGCGATGAGCGGCGAGAAGGCGCAGTCGCTCAATCTCGGCTTCACGCCCGACGTTATAGCGAAATACGGCTCCATCGGCGGCGACCCGACGCTCGACGGACAGTTCACCATCTTCGGCCAGATCTATGAAGGCGCCGAAGTCATCGACGCGATAAACACCGTTCAGGTAGACGAGAATTACAAGCCGCTTAATGATATAACCATCACGTCCGTGGAAATCGGCAAATATTGATACCGTGATCAACGGTCCCACCGCGCCCGAAGGGCTTTTGACCCTCCGCCGACACGGCGGAGGGTTTTTGTCCCTCAAAAAAACAAAAACAAGGAGGTAAGGCAATGGAAGAGCTGGAGCTCGAAAATATGGCGGAAGAAATATCCGCGCTGCTTGAAGAAAAGGACATACCAAAGCTCAAACAGGTGCTTACCCCCATGAACCCCGCGGACATCGCGGTCATATTCAAAGAAGTCGACGAAGCGAAGCTCCCCTTCCTCTACCGCATACTGCCGAAGGAGCTCGCCGCGGAGGTCTTCGTCGAGATGGACGGCGATCAGCAGGAGCTGCTGATACGCGCCTTCTCCGACCGCGAGCTTCACGAAATGCTCGACGAGCTCTATATGGACGACACCGTCGACCTTATCGAAGAGATGCCCGCGAACGTCGTCACGAGGATACTCAAAAACTGCGACGCCAAGACGCGCCAGACGATAAACGAGATCCTGAAATACCCGAAGGACAGCGCGGGCGCGCTGATGACCATCGAGTTCGTCTCGCTCATTGAGGGAATGACCGTCGAGCAGGCGTTCGAGCGCATAAAGCGCACCGGCATAGACAAGGAAACGATCTACACCTGCTACGTTACCGACCGCGCGCGCAAGCTGAAGGGCGTCGTTACCGCGAAGGACCTGATGCTCGCGGACAGCGGCACGATCGTAGACGACATTATGGAGACTAACGTCATATCCGTCGACACCGTCGAGGATAAGGAAGTCGTCGCCAAACAGTTCCAGAAATACGACCTGCTCGCGCTTCCCGTAGTCGACGGCGAACAGCGGCTCGTCGGCATAATCACCGTCGACGACGCCATCGACGTCATGGAAGAAGAGGCCACCGAAGACATTTCGAAGATGGCGGCCGTTAACCCGCTTGAAGACACCTATTTCAAGACCTCCGTCTTCAAGCACGCGCGCAACCGCTTCCTCTGGCTCTTCGTCCTTATGCTTTCCGCCACGGTGACGGGACTGATAATCCAGCATTACGAAGCGGCGATCGCCGCGATACCCGCGCTCGTCGCCTTCATCCCGACGCTTATGGACACCGGCGGCAACTGCGGTTCGCAGGCCAGCGCGATGATAATCCGCGGCCTCGCGGTCGGCGAGATCAAAACGAGCGACTACTTCAAAGCCGTGTGGAAGGAGCTGCGTATAGCGCTGCTCGTCGGGCTTTCGCTCTCCGCGGTGAACACGGTCAGAGTCTTCATCATGTACGGCTCGAGCATCGGCGAACAGAACATCCCGACCTATATGTTCGCGATAGTCACCGCCTGCGCGATGCTCGTGACGATAACGACGGCGAAGTTCCTCGGCTGCTCGATGCCGATACTTGCCAGCAAGATCAAGATAGACCCCGCGCTGATGGCTTCGCCGATGATAACGACGATAGTAGACGCCGTCTCCGTCCTCGCCTACTTCATGATCGTGACGACCATTCTCAGCGCGTACTTCTGATAACGGCGTAATAACGGATATTGAAATAAGAGCCCGCCTTCCGATTCGGAAGGCGGGCTCGTTTTTTATCCGCTGTTTTCAGTTCACTTTTTCTTCAAGAAATCTTCTGAAGTCCGCGCCTATCTCGGGATGCGCGAGCGCGGCTTCGACTACCGCTTCGGCGTAGGAAAGCTTGCTGCCGACGTCGTAGCGCCTGCCCTCGTACTCGACGGCGATCATCCCTTCGCGCCGCGCGAGCGTCCCCATCGCGTCGGTGAGCTGGCGTTCGCCGTTGACTCCGGGGGGAGTCTGCGCGAGAATGCCGAATATCTCCGGCGGCAGCACGCATCTGCCGAGGACGGCGAATTCGGAGAGTATCTGTTCCGGCCGCGGCTTCTCGATCATATCGCTGACGGCGTATTCCCTTTCGTCAAGCGGCGCGACGGCGAGGGTGCAGTATTTGACTATGTCTTCGCGCGGTACCCTGCCGACTCCGACGACGCCTTTGCCGTACCGCTCAAACGCCGCGATAAGCTGCGCGGTAACGGGCGTTTCGCTGACTATCACGTCGTCGCCGTAAAGGACGGCGACCGGCTCGCCCGCGGCGAAATCCTCCGCGCAGAGCACCGCGCTGCCGAGTCCGCGCACGCCCTCCGGCTGCTTGACGAAACTTATCTTCGCGAGCCGCGAAAGCTTCCTTATCTGCTCCGCGAGGTCGGGGTGTTTTTTCTCTATAGCGTCCGCGAGTTCAGGCGCGGGCGAAAAGTGGTCTATTATCGAATACTTGTGTTCGCCGATTATTATCAGTATCTCCTCGATGCCGGAGGCGGCGGCCTCCTCGGCGATGAACTGTATCGCGGGCTTGTCCACCAGCGGAAGCATTTCCTTGGGCATCGCCTTCGTCGCGGGAAGCATACGCGTTCCGTAGCCGGCGGCGGGTATGACGGCTTTTCTGACTTTCAACTGCATTACTCCCTTTTCGGAATCGTTACGTTTATATATTACCACATTTCCCTTACCTTTTCAAACATTACTTGAAAAATACGCAATTATAATCGTTGACGTATTGAAATATGCGTGAATATATGTTATTATGTATCTGTATTATTATAAAAAAATTATATGCGGGAGGAATCACCTATGTATATGAACGACAACGAAAAGATCTGGCTCGCCACCGGCGGCGAACGCGTTTATCTCGAGCCGTCCATGGCGAACCGCCACGGGCTCATCGCCGGCGCGACCGGCACCGGCAAGACCGTGACACTCAAGGTCATAGCGGAATCGTTCTCGGAAATGGGCGTGCCTACGTTCATCGCCGACATCAAAGGCGACGTTTCCGGCATGTGCTGCGAGGGCTGCGAAAACAAGCACATCCGCCGCAGTATAGACACGATGGGTATAGAGAACTTCACCTATACTCCCTTCCCCGTAAGATTCTTCGACGTCTACGCGCAGCAGGGCCATCCAGTGCGCACGACGATAACCGATATGGGCCCCGTGCTTCTCGCCCGTCTGCTCGGACTGAACGAGACACAGACCGGCGTTCTGCGCATCATATTCCGCATTGCCGACGACAAGCAGCTGCTCCTGCTCGACTTAAAGGACCTGCGCAGCATGGTCCAGCACGTCGGCGACCACGCCAACGAATACAAGCTGCAGTACGGCAACGTTTCCGCGCAGACGGTCGGAACGATCCAGCGCGCGCTGCTCGCGCTTGAGGACGAGGGCGGCAACATCTTCTTCGGCGAGCCGGCGCTCGATCTCGCCGACTGGTTCGACTGGGACGAGGACGGCCGCGGCGTTATGAACATTCTGGAATGCCAGACGCTGTTCCAGCATCCGCTGCTCTACGGCACCTTCCTTCTCTGGATGCTTTCCGAGCTTTACGAAATGCTCCCCGAGGCGGGCGATCTCGACAAGCCGAAGATCGCATTCTTCTTCGACGAAGCGCACCTGCTCTTCAACGACGCGCCGAAGGCGCTGCTCGAAAAGGTCGAGCAGGTCGTCCGGCTCATTCGCTCGAAGGGCGTCAGCGTCTGGTTCATCACGCAGAACCCCTCGGATATACCCGAGAGCGTCCTCTCGCAGATAGGCAACCGCGTTCAGCACGCGCTCCGCGCCTACACCCCCAACGAGCAGAAGGCGCTGCGCTACGCCGCGAAGTCCTTCCGTGTCAACCCCGAATTCGACACCGAAACGGTGCTCCAGGAGCTCGCCACCGGCGAAGCGCTCGTTTCCGTGCTCGACCCGAAGGGCGTGCCCGGCATAGTCCAGCGCGCGAACATACTGCCTCCGCGCAGCTCGATGAGCGCCGCTTCTGACGAGGAGATCCGGCACGCGATATTCGTCAGCCCGCTTCGCGATAAATACAGCGAAGTCGTCGACCGCGAATCCGCTTACGAACTGATCGAGGAGCAGCGCGAAGAGGAGGAAGCCGCGCGCGCGGAAGCCGAAGCGAAGGAACAGGCGGAAAAAGAGGCCGCCGCGAAAGCGAAGGAGAAAGAAAAGAAGGCGAAGGAGGCCGCCAAGAAAACCTCGAAAGCGGCGAGAAAGACCACCGCCATCCTCTCGAAGACCGCAAGCTCCACCGCCAACACAATCGGGCGCGAGCTCGGCAAGAGCATCATCCGCGGCCTTTTCGGAACCTGGAAGAAATAATCAACGCGTCCTTTTCGCTTGAATATTGCCGCCGCGTATGCGCGATAATACGTATTGAAAGCGCAACGGAATAATTACGGAGTTATATGATCTATCTTGACTACACCGCGTCGACGCCCGTCACCGCCGACGTTGAGGAAATCTATATAATGGCGCTGCGCGAATGCTACGCGAACCCTTCGAGCGTACACTCCGCCGGAGTCGCCGCCGCGAAACGGCTCGCGGAGGCGCGCGAGCTGCTCGCCAAGAGCGTCGGCTGTTCCGCAGAGGAGGTATACTTCACCTCCGGCGGAAGCGAAAGCAACAACGCCGCTATCTTCGGCGCCGCCCGCGCTCTGAAGCGGCGCGGCAGTCACATCGTTTCGTCCCTCGCGGAGCACGACTCCGTGAAGGCGCCTCTTCGCGCGCTCGAAAAGGAGGGCTTCGAGGTCACCTTCGTAGCGCCCGAGCGCGACGGCTCGACCGACGTAGCGAAGATACGCGCCGCGGTGCGCCCCGAAACGATACTCGTTTCACTCGCCGCGGTCAACAACGAGACCGGCGCGGTCAACGACATCCCCGCGCTGCGCGCCGCGCTTTCCGCGACTCCCGCGCTGCTGCACTCCGACTGCGTCCAGCTCATCGGCAAGGCGCGGCACACGCAGACGGTGCGCGCCGCCGATCTCGTTTCGCTCTGCAGTCACAAGCTTTTCGCGCCCAAGGGCTCGGGCGCGCTGATAATCCGCGGCCACGCGAGGCCGGAGCCGCTGATACTCGGCGGCGGTCAGGAGCGAGGGATGCGCTCCGGCACCGAAAACCTGCCCGCGATAATCGCCTTCGCGGACGCGGCGGCGCAGCTTGTCGCCTCAATGCCGGATTCCCTGCCGAAGGTCACGGCGCTGAACGCGCGTCTGCGCGAAGGGCTCTCCGCTCTCGGCGGAGTTGAGTTCATCTCCGGCGAAAGCGCCGTGCCGCACATTCTCTCCTTCGCCGTCGTCGGCATCCCCTCCGAGACGCTGGTCAACTACCTTTCCGGCGAGGGCATCTTCATCTCCGCCGGCAGCGCCTGCAAGAAGGGACGCAAGAGCGAGGCGCTCGCCTCGACCGGACTTCCGGAAAAGGTGCTCGCCTCCGCGGTGCGCGTTTCGCTTTCGTTTTTGACGACGGAGCGCGAGGTCGACGCGCTGATAAAAGCGATCGCGTCGGCAAAACAGAATATACTTCACAAATAACGCGAACGAAGTGAAACTATGAAAGAACTGATCATCTTAAAAATGGGCGAGGTCGTGCTCAAAGGGCTCAACCGGGACAGCTTTGAGAACACCCTGCTGAAAAATATGCGCCGCCGGCTCGAAGGCCTCGGCGAATTCGAGGTCTACCGCTCTCAGTCGACCGCGTACTGCGAACCGATGAGCGACAACTGCGACGTCGACGAAGCGTTCGAGCGGCTGAAAAAGGTCTTCGGCATCGTGACGCTCGCGCGCTGCGCCGTCGTCGAGAAGGATATGGCGAAGATACTCGAGGCGTCCGCCGGCTACCTCGCGCCGCAGCTGAACGCCGCGCGCACCTTCAAGGTCAACGCCAAGCGCTCGGACAAGGGCTTCCCGAAGAAGTCTCCCGAGATATGCGCCGACGTAGGCGAATACCTGCTTGAGAAGTTCCCGCATCTGAAGGTAGACGTGCTTCAGCCGCAGGTGACCGTCACCGTCGAGATACGCGATTTCGGCGCGTACATACACGCCGACGCCGTAAAGGGCGCGGGCGGACTCCCCGTCGGCACGAGCAAGAAGGCAATGCTGCTGCTCAGCGGCGGCATAGACAGCCCCGTCGCGGGGCATATGATCGCAAAGCGCGGAGTTTTCCTCTCCGCCGTTTACTTCGAGACGCCGCCCTACACAGGCGCGGCCGCGAAGGAAAAGGTCGTTTCGCTCGCGAAGATACTGAAGCCGTGGTGCGGCGCGATAAACCTTTTCACCGTTTCGCTCACGAAGGTGCAGGAGGCGCTCTACGCAAACTGCCGCGAAGAATATTTCACGCTGCTGCTCCGCCGCTTCATGATGCGCTGCGCCGCCGCGCTCGCGAAGCGCGAGGACTGCCTCGCCCTCGTAACCGGCGAAAGCGTCGGGCAGGTCGCGAGCCAGACGATCCCCGCGCTCGCCGTCACCAACGACGCCGCGGGAGAACTGCCCGTCCTGCGTCCGCTGATAGGGCTTGACAAAGAGGAGATCATCACGCGTTCGCGGCAGATAGGCGCATTCGACACCTCCATCCTCCCCTACGAAGACTGCTGCGCCATGTTCACGCCGAAGCATCCGAAGACGAATCCGTCCCTCGCGGACGTGCTTGAGGAAGAAAAGAAGATCGACGTCGCCGCCCTGACGGAAGAAGCGATGGCGACGCTCGAAAAGATACCGCTCTGAGAGGTGATAATATGAAATGTGAAATAATTACCGTCGGCACCGAGCTCCTTTACGGAGAGATAGTCAACACCAACGCGTCTTACCTCGCCAAGCGTTTGAAACGCCTCGGCGTCGAGGTGTCACGCCAGACGAGCATAAGCGACGACGTCACGCGCCTGAAAAACTGCCTGCGCGCCGCGCTCGAGCGCTCAGACCTCGTAATTACGACCGGCGGACTCGGCGGCACCGACGACGACGTCACGCGCGAAGCGGTCTCCGACCTGCTCGGGCTGCCGATGCAGCGCGATCCGGAGCTGCTCGAATCCATCAAAGAGTACTTCGCCGCCAAGGGCGACGAGGTCCCCGCCAGCGCGGAAAAGGAAGCCGACGTCATCGCCGGCGCGAAGGTACTCGCCAACGGCAAAGGGCTCGCCCCGGGGCAGTACGTCTCCGTCGGCGAGAAGGCGATACTGCTCCTCCCCGGCCCGCCCGCGGAGCTGCGCGACGTTTTCGAGAACGGCGCCGAGCGCGTCGTCGGCGGCGGAGGAAAGCACATCGTGACCGAAACGGTCAACGTCTTCGGCATACCCGAATCCGCGATGAACGACGTCATCAAGACGGTCGACTGCGGGAACGCCGGTATCGGCACCTACGCAAGAAACGGCGAACTGACCGCCGAGGTCACCGTCACCTCCGACTCCAAAGAAGAGGCGAAGACCTCCGCGAACGAGATTGCCGACCGCATCGAAGATGCTCTCGGCGAATACGCCTACGGCAGAAACGCCGCTTCCCTCGCGGAAGAGGTCGTGCGACTGCTGAAGGATAAGAAGCTGCGCGTGACGACCGCCGAATCCTGCACCGGCGGACTGATCGCCAAGCGAATCACGGATATCAACGGCTCCTCCGCCGTTTTCGAGCAGGGCGTCACCGCCTACTCGAACGACATAAAACGCTCCGCGCTGAGCGTACGCGGCAAGACGCTGAAAAAGTACGGCGCCGTCAGTCCGCAGACCGCCGCAGATATGGCGGCCGGCGCGCTCTTCACCTCAAAGGCAGACTACGCGATCTCCGTCACCGGCTGCGCCGGCGACGACGACCCTAACAAGGGACTCGTTTACGTCTGCCTCTACGACGGCGTCGACTGCTTCGTCCGCAAACTCTCACTGACCGACCCGCGCTACACCCGCTCCCGCATACGCGAGATCGCCGCGCTGCACGCATTCGATATGCTCCGCCGCCGGCTGACCGGTCTCCCCGTCGTCACGGAGCGCTGGCTCGCCGATGGCGATTCGGTAACGCCCGATATCAAGGTCGGTCCCTTCTACATCAAGCAGAAGAACGGCAAGGACGCCAAAAAGGGCTTCTTCCCGCGCCGTTACAAATTCGATCCTCGCCGCGGCAACGGCTTCAACTGGATGAACCTCCTGCGCGTCATCGCGTTCTGCATGGCGTTCGTCGTGCTGGTTGTCAGTTCGGCGTATATCCTCAACGACTTCATGGAGCGCCGCCGCAATATTCAGGCGTCCGAAAAGGCGCAGGATATGTATAACGACCCGCAGAAGTATATCGAGAACAACGACCCCGGCTTCATCTATACGGGTCCGGAAGATATCCTCGAGAACTTCCACGTGCTGTATATGCAGAATTCCGACATCGTCGGCTGGATCTCGATAAAGAAGAACAACGGCGCCGCGTTCATCGACTACCCTGTCGTGCAGTCGTCGGATAACGACCACTACCTGCGCCGTTCCTTCTTCGGCGACTACGCGACCGGCGGCACGATATTCATGGACTACCGCTGCAACGCCTCCATCTTCTCGAAGAATACCGTCGTCTACGGTCACAACATGAAGGACAACAGTATGTTCGCGCAGCTTCTGAAATACGGCAGCGCATCCTTCTATAACGCCGCGCCGATAATCGACTACTCAACGCTCTATAATGAGTACAAATTCAAGATATTCGCCGCGTTCTACACTACGACGGATTTCAACTATATCCAGGTATCCTTCTCCGACAGGAAGGAGTTCCTCGCCATCGTCTCCGAAGCGAAGGCGCGCTCCGTCATCAATACCAACGTCGACGTCGGAGTCGACGACACGATAATAACGCTCTCCACCTGCGCCTACATCGACGGCATCGAGGACGCGCGCTTCGTCGTTATGGGCAGACTCGTCCGCGACGGCGAATCCGCCGGCGGCTGCTGGGCGACCGATAACCCGAACGCGCTCGACATCAGGCAGGAGTACGTCCCCGCCGGAGCGTGATTTCGCGGGCATTGGCAGGAAGGCGGCAAATGAAACAGCGACTGTTAAAAACCGTCGCGCTGCTGCTCGCGCTCGGAACGGCGCTGGCGGCCGCGGCGTGCAAAAGCGGCGGCGAAGCATCTCCCGCTCCGCCGGAAAGCGTCTCCTCCGTCGCAGTAGAAGACGCCGGTTCACCGCGCTCGGTCGAGCTTGAGCCGATCGTCGACGACGACCTGCCCGCTGTTGCCTACGAGGGTCCGGACGGCGTACTCGACAACCTGCGCCTGCTGTATGCTTACAATCCGGACACGGTCGGATGGGTCACGATAACCAACAACGGCGGCGTTTCCTTCATCGACTACCCCGTCGTGCAGTCTTACGACAACAACTTCTACCTGCGCCGCTCCTTCTTCGGCGGCTACGCCTCCGGCGGAACGGTGTTTATGCACTACCGCTGCAACGCCGTCGACCTGTCGCAGAACACAGTTATTTTCGGCCACAATCTGAAGGATCACACCCTCTTTGCGCAGCTGCTTAAATACGCCGACGCGTCCTTCTATAATTCCGCGCCGGTAATAGAATTTTCCACGCTCTATAAGGAATACAGATTCAAGATATTCGCCGCGTTTTACACGACTATTCGGTTCGACTACATACGGCCGTCGTATTCCGCGAGCGGCTTTTCCGCCGTCGTAAACGAAGCGCTCGCGCGTTCAAGCATAAAGACGAACGTCGACGTCGCCGCCGACGATTCGATAATCACGCTCTCCACCTGCGCCTACGTCAGCGGAGTCGACGGCGCGCGCTTCGTCGTCATGGGGCGCCTCCTGCGCGAAGGCGAATCCTCCTCCGGCTGCTTTGCGAGCGACAACCCGAACGCGCTCGGCATAACGCAGAAATACCGCCCGTAGTCCACTCCGGAACCGCCGAAACACAAAAGTCCGACGGTTCCGCGTCGTCGGACTTTTTCAGTTTTTTCATACGTTTATTCTATTGACTTTACGTTTCGCAGGTGCTATTATATTTTATGTGGAGAAATCCAATTTCCCGATAGGAGGGCATATTATGAAAAACAAAGCGTTGAAAATCATCGCCTTGCTTCTCGCGCTCGGAATGGTCTTCGCCATGGCTGCCTGTAAGAGTCAGGGCAACGGCGGCGCATCTTCTTCCGGCAGCGGCGAGGGAGAAAAGCAGGGCAATACCGACGAAGCCGGACACATAGTCTGGTCGTCTTCCGTCGACCTCGGCTCTGTCGAAACCATCGTCGACGACTCCGGTGAGCCCTACGTCACGCCGACCTATAATTATCGCGACAAGACGGTCAGCTTTTTGAGCCACTGGAGCGCCGAGACCCCCGACTCCGTCCATATGATCGCCTATATGGAGAAGTACGGCGGACCTCAGATCAAGTTCCTCACCTATAACTACGGCGACTGCGGAATGAAGCTCCAGGCGATGGTCCTGGCGGAGAACGCCCCCGACGTCTACAAGCTTCGCGACCGCGACCTCATCACTCTGATGTTCTCGAACGTCTGGTCCGACATCACCGACAAGTTCGATTGGAACAACCGCAACTGGCGCGATCTGAAACAGTTCATGCCTTACGTCACCGTCGACGGCAAGGTCCTTGCCGCGCCCGAAGTAAACGCCAACACAATGATCTGGTTCAACAGGACCATATTCGAGGAATACGGCGTTGAAGACCCGCTCTCCCTCTGGAAGAAAAACCAGTGGACGAAGGATAACTTCGACAGCATCTGCCGCAAGCTGACTATCAAGGAAGGCGGCAACACCACGATATACGGTTTCGCCTTCGGACACACCTGGCTGCGTGAAGTCTTCGCGATGTTTGATACTAACTTCGCGAAATTCGACAACGGCAAGTACGTCAGCAACCTCGATGACCCCAAGCTCGCCGACGCTGTCAGCTACATCGCGCAGATGGGCGCCACCGAGAAGCTCTATTGCGATATGAGCAAGGCGAGCGCCTACTTTGCCTCCGGCAAAGCGGCGATGTACCTCTTCGGCAACTGGCTGACCATGTCCGAGCCGTTCCGCTCGATGGCCGCAAACGGCAAGATCGACTTCGTGCCGGTCCCCGACAACACCTCCACCGGCCTCGGTCCGAGACAGGACTACGTCATCGGCGGCCACGCGATACCCGTCGGCGCGAGAAACGTCAACGAGGCGAGAGCATTCATCGAGATCTTCAACTTCTACAAGCAGACGCCCGAACTCGACAAGACATCCACGCTCGCGCAGTGCGAGATCAACGGCTGGACCTACGAACAGTTCGAGCGCATGCGCACGCCGCGCTACTACAAGAACCAGTACACCTACAACGAGCTGCTCGAATGGGAGGAAATCCTCAACGGCGCGCTCAAGGGCGAAAGCTGGTATAAGATGCGCGAATCCTTCGGCCCGAAGCAGCAGCTTGTCATCGACTCGCTCTTCGGCAACTGATCTCTCCGATCAAAAAAGCCAATCCCGATCGGGATTGGCTTTTTTATTATGCTTTTATAAGGCCGTTTTTCACGCTCCGGAGCCGTTTCAGCTGACGAGCAGTCCCTTCATATCGAAGACGCCTTCGTCGCACCAGACGCGAATCTCATGCTCCCCTTCCGCGCCGTCGAAAACTCGGTAAAGCGCGGCGGAGCCGGCGTCGAGCGTTGTCTGCACGACAGGGGTTTTTTCGCCGCCGTCAACGCTGTAAGAGATCTTGTGCTTGTCGGTAGTGCCGCCGTCGTACATAAGGAAGATGCGGCTGCCCGCGACCCTGAACTTTATCGGTTCGCCCAAGCCCTCGCAGTGCCAGTATTTCCTGTATGCGAGCCAGAAGCGTTCCTCTTCGAACTTGTACGTGAAGCTGCCGGGCGATTCCGGCGTTATATCGTCGTACGTGTAGAGGCGCGCGTTCGCGTAGCGGTCGCTGATAAAAACGTCCTGAAGCGGCTTTTCTTCGTCCGTCATACCGTCGAGGTTATCGAGCACACTCTGCAGACGGTCGCACACGAGCGCGGCTATGATTGCGTGACCGCGGTCGTTGGGATGCACCCAGTCCTTCGCTATATCCGTCCAGACGATACGACCTGCTTCGATCTCCGGCTTCAGCGTGTTTAGCTGGCTGACCATCGGCAGTTCGTAGTGTTCGCCGACGGTGATCTCGGTCTCCTGCGTGTTGATATAGGCGTGATCCATGGTGAAGAGCAGCATCACTGCGGGGTTCGTGCGCCACGAAAGGATGCGGCGGCAGAGGTTCGAATACGCCTCGGTCTCCCAGTCGTCCGGATGGTCGTTGACGGCGAACTCCACGATGACGAAGTCGGGGTCGTACCGGAGCACGTCGCGTTCGACACGGTGGACGCCGAGGATGCTCTGCGTCCCGCCGATGCCGGCGTTGTGAAATTCGATCTGCGCCTTCGGGAAGGCGTCGCGCCACCAATCGCCGACGAGCGCGGCGTAGCTTGTTTTTTCATAATCGGAGGCGTAAGCGCCCTGCGTTATCGAGCCGCCGATGCAGGCGACGCAGATCCTGCCGCCTTCGCGCGCCTTTTTCATCACGCGAGCGAGACGGGCGGAATCGCCCGCCGAAACGAGCGAACGGTCAACGGCTTCGCGCGAGAGGCCGAGCGCGGAAAAGTCAATGGTCATATTATCACGTCCCAAAATAATTCTGTTTATATTATATCATATAAATCCGAAAAGGCAATATAAAATGCTTCTGCCGACGACGCGCCCCGGAATGCCGCATAATTTCGGATACAGCAAAAAACCACCTCGCGAAAGGTGGTTTTTCGTGTCGGCATTGACCTATTTTCCCGGGCCGTCGCCAGCCAAGTATTTTCGGCACTGATGAGCTTAACTTCCGTGTTCGGGATGGGAACGGGTGAACCTCAACGTCATTAACACCGACTATTCAGGATTTACACCCTGAAAACCGAATGACAAGGTAGCGTGAAGGAGAAAAGTGGGGGATGGGCAATGGTCCTTGACTAGCAAAGGACAAGCCCTCGACCTATTAGTATCGGTCAGCTGAACGTGTTACCACGCTTACACCTCCGACCTATCAACCTCGTGGTCTACAAGGGGTCTTACCAGCTTAAG